>JBEHXD010000058.1:0-15725 GCA_048498875.1 Verrucomicrobiota bacterium | reverse complement strand
CTCAGCTCTCAGCTCTCAGCTCTCAGCTCTCAGCTCTCAGCTCTCAGCTCTCAGCTCTCAGCTCTCAGCTCTCAGCTCTCAGCTCTCAGCTCTCAGCTCTCAGCTCCCTCACTTCCTCTCCCCCGCCTCCGGCCAGCGTGACAGAAAAGCCAGTTGGGCCTCGCGATCAGGCAACCCCTCCCTGCGTGCGGGATCATTGAGAAATCGCGCCGGATATCCCGGTTCGAGCGCCTCGACCGTTACGGCGTGTGCCGCCACGGAGAACACTGCGCGCCAGGCTCCGCAACCGATCACAAAGCGATCCGTCCCATGCCGGGCCGTGATGCGGCGCGTGCGATGCGGCGTGGGGTCCCGCGCCAGCAATTCCACCAAACGCGACCGGAAATCGATCTGCCAGCCCGTCTGTAACCAGGCCGCCTGCTCTTCCGCCCGCGGTGAAAATCCCACCGAGAATTCGGGCGGCACATCCAGCGCCGCATCCACCTCGTTGATCCAACCGGCGTTCGCGTCCGGAAACGCGTCGTAGGCAGGAACGTACGGCTTGATGTCGAACACCGGCGTGCCATCGACCAGATCGCACGGTCCCAAAATCAATTTCCGGCCGTCGATCCTGATCAACTGTACGGGCGTAAGTCCGATCGGATTCGGCCGGTGTGGCGACCGGGTGGCAAAAACCCCCCGTCGCTTCGCCGGTCCGCGCGGCGGCATCACGCGCGGCCGCCAGTCGGTGTTGCGATGAAACCACCACACGAGCCATACGCGTGAAAATCCGGCGAGATCGTGCAACGCCTGCTCAAAATTATGTCCGCCGACCAACTCGAGCACATTTTGCTCGGGCTCCTTTTCAAGCGGTTGGTGCCGCGCCTGGAATTTCACCTGCTTGAACGTGCGGATGAAACCAATCGGATGGAGCGTGAGGTCGGAAGGTGAAGACAAGTCCCCAGCCAACAGCGCGGGCGGGCGAACGTCAAATCGTGTGATACCGCGCTTCATCCGCGGCCAAACCAAGCAGCGCCCCAATTCAGTGCTTTGCTTTAGCCTCGTTCCAGTTCTCTGCTCCCTCCATCGTCCGTCTCATGAAACCCGTCCGCGTCGGTGACGTGCGCGCCAAGTCGACCAAGCCAGAGCACCCGTTGCAATGGCTTGCCGAACCGCTGGCGAACGAACCCAGCTTTGTGCTGAAATCCTGGTTTGGTGGACGAACGATCATGCTCCACGGCAAACACCAGCTGTTTCTCACCACGCAAGGCGAGCCATGGCAAGGTGTGCTGGTATGCACTTTCCATGAGCACCAGCCCAGTTTGCTGGCGGAGTTCCCCGCGTTAAAGCCACATCCGGTTCTGGGAAAATGGCTCTATTTGTCCGAGAACAGCGAAAGTTTCGAACGGGATGCGCAGCGTCTGGTGAAACTGGTGAGGGCCGGAGACCCGCGGCTGGGTGTGGCGCCTTCTCCACGGAAAAAACGCGCAAAGGATAAAATCAAGGTGCGCGGCAAATTTTAAGGACCGCGGTCGGGGAGCTGGTCACCCTCGTCTGCGCTGGGAATCGAACCCCGGAGTTCATCGAAAATAATCCTCCTCATCCCGCCACCGAGCCGTCAGCTTGGCCAACACATGGCACTCATCGGCAAACGCAACCAGCTCACGGCGCTCAGGAGCGCGCCGCCCGGATTCTACCTGGACGGGGGAAAATTGGGCGAAATTCTGCTGCCGGGAAAATTGGTCCCGCCCACCGCCCGGATCGGCGAAAAACTCGATGTGTTCGTCTACCGGGATTCGGAGGACCGGCTCGTGGCCACCACCCAGAAGCCATTGGCCACACTCGGCCAGTTTGCCCTGCTCAAAGTGGTGAGCGCAAAACGGGGCGTCGGCGCGTTTCTCGACTGGGGACTCGACAAGGATTTGCTCCTCCCGATGCGGGAAATGGCGGGCCCGGTAAATCCGGGCGACAAGGTGCTCGTGCAGATTACGCTCGACGAACGCTCCGATCGGTTGATCGCCAGCGCGCGGTTGAACAAACGCCTGGAATTGACTCCGATCGACACCTATCAGCCCGGCGACACCGTAAAACTCATGGTGCTGGGCGAAAGTCCGCTGGGCTATAACATGATCGTGAACGACGCGCATCGCGGTCTGATCTATCGCAACGAACTGCCCGGACCGCTCGAGGTCGGCCAGGTCATCGAAGGTTACGTGCGCAATGTTCGTCCCGACGGAAAACTCGATCTTGCCGCCGGTCGCACCGGAGCGCGACGTATCGCCCCCGCGGCCGAAGTGGTCATGGAACAGCTTCGCGCCCGGAGCGATGGGTTCATGCCCTACCACGACAACAGCCCGCCGGAAAGAATCCGCGCGATTTTTGGGCTGAGCAAAAAGGCGTTCAAGCAGGCGATCGGCTCCCTCTTTCGCGAACAGCGCATCTACATCGAACCGGACGGGATCCGCCTCATCGAAACTCCCGGCAAAAAGTGAGGATGGACTCGCCATCCCTCTCCGCTACACCAGCGCCATGAAACGCCCGTATATTCAGCCGGAAGATTCGTCCTCCGCCCCGCGCCCGGTCATCGTGCGCGAAGTACCCATCGAACTTTGCCAGTTCATCAAGTTCGGCGGCCTGAGCGAAAGCGGCGGCGAAGCCAAGCAATTGATCAGCGATGGCCGGGTGTTGCTCAATGGCGCGGTCGAAACTCAGAAGAGAAAAAAGCTCGCGGTGGATGACCGTGTGGAAGTCAACGGACAGACCATCGTGGTCAAACTCGCCTGATCCCCGCCATGATGCTTGTTCGCACCGACCAGCTTGCCGCGCACTCGAAAGACCCGAACTGGGTCATTTTTGACTGCCGCCACGATCTGGGCGATTTCGCCAAGGGCGAACGCGTCTATCGCGAGGGGCACATCCCCGGCGCTTTTTTTGCCCCGAAGGAAACGGCGCTTTCAGGCCGGAAGACCGGCAAAAACGGCCGGCATCCCCTGCCCGAGCCCGAAGCGTTTGCCACTTTTCTCGCCGCTCATGGCGTGTCCTCCACTTCTACCATTGTCGCCTACGATGATGCCGGGGGACTTTATGCCGCGCGACTGTGGTGGCTGGCGCGGTGGATCGGCCTGGATTCCGTCGCGCTTCTCGATGGAGGCATCAACCGGTGGATCGCCGAAGGGCGCAATCTCACCCAGGATATTCCCACCGCGCGCTCCGGCAGCGTTCAGGTTCACCTTCGTTCCAACGAACTATGGGATGCCGCCACCGTTTCACGTCAGTCGATCAATCCCCAAGCGGCAACGCTCGATGCCCGGACCGCTGAGCGCTATCGGGGTGAAGTCGAACCCATCGACCCGGTCGCAGGCCACATTCCCGGTGCGCTCAACCGCTTCTATAAACTCAACCTGAATCCGGACCTGACGTTTCGCCCGCCGGCAGAATTGAAAAACGAATTTGCCGCGCTGCTGCAAAATCGCGCGCCCGAAAACATCGCCCACTATTGCGGATCCGGCATTACGGCGTGCGCCAACCAATTCGCCATGGAATATGCCGGGCTGCACGGCTCGAAAATCTACGCCGGTTCCTGGAGCGAATGGATCAGCGATCCAGCGCGTCCGGTGGCGCGCGGCGCCTGAGGTCTAACAGCCAAACCGATGTCCTTTTCGTCGCTTGGACTTTCCGAACCCCTGTTGCGCGCCGTGGCGGAACGCGACTATACCGCGCCCACTCCCATCCAAAATCTCGCGATTCCGGCCATCCTCGCCGGTCAGGATGTCCAGGCGTCCGCCCAAACGGGCTCCGGAAAAACAGCGGCGTTTGCCTTGCCGATTCTCCAGCTTCTCTCGAAAACATCCCGTGAACGGGGGCGGTTTGTCCGGGCGCTGGTCCTCGCACCCACCCGCGAACTGGCGGCGCAGATCGGCGAATCGTTCCGGCAGTACGCCCGGCACTTGCCTCAGCCGGTCAAGACCCTGGTGGTTTACGGCGGCGTTTCGATCAACCCCCAGATGATGGCGCTCGGCGGCGGCGCCGACGTGATCGTCGCCACGCCGGGTCGCTTGCTCGATCTGATCGATCACAACGCGGTGTCACTCTCCGCGGTCTCCACCTTCGTGCTCGACGAAGCGGATCACCTGTTGTCGCTCGGTTTCAGCGAGGAACTAAACCGGATTCTCAGCCAGCTGCCGAAACGCCGCCAGAGTCTCCTTTTTTCCGCCACCTTTCCCTCCGCCGTGCAGTCGCTGGCGGATGCCGTGTTGCACAATCCCGTGCGACTGGACGTGCCGGCTGAACCCGAGACCAAACCGGATATCGTGCAGCGCGCAATCGAGGTGGATGCACCGCGTCGCACGCAATTGTTGCGTCACTTGATTCAGGTCAACGGCTGGCCGCGCGTGTTGGTTTTTGTCGCCACCAAGTACGCGACCGAACACGTCGCGGAAAAACTCCGCAAGGCCGGCATACAAGCCGTCGCGCTACACGGCGAACTCAGTCAAGGCGCGCGCATGCAGGCCCTGGCCGATTTCAAAGCCGCAAACGTGCAGGTGCTGCTCGCCACCGATATTGCCGCCCGCGGCATCGACATCGCCGACCTGCCAGTGGTGGTGAATTTCGATCTGCCGCGTTCCCCGACCGATTACACCCACCGCATCGGCCGTACCGGTCGTGCAGGGGAAAGCGGCGTGGCCATCAGCTTTGTCAGTGCCACCACTCATGCTCATTTTCAGCTGATCGAAAAACGTCAGCGGATGAATCTGGTTCGCGAGCAGATCGAAGGCTTTGAACCGGTGGAACTGGAAGTGCCTTCGGCTCCCACGGGCGGCATCAAAGGCAGGCGAAAGAGCAAGAAAGACAAATTGCGCGAGGCAGCGGCAGGAGAAAAACCTCACTCCGCCCCGCCACCACCGGGCAAAGCGCCACCTTTGCCGGGCAGCTCTGAAAAGAAGTTTTCTTGGCCACGAATCAGGTGATGGCCGGCGTCGCTTAGGGTGGTTTCTCGGTTTTAGCACCGGATATAACCAGCGCCTCCGTACGGGCTCGGGCGGAAGGGAACGAGAGGCGGAGAAACCCGGGACCCGAATCCCACCCGGGCAGTCCAACAAGGTAACTACATCCGAGCCATGTTTCGAAACATCAAGCAACTCTACGGTCACAAACTGGGCGCCTTGGACGGTGACATCGGTCACATCAAGGATTTTTACTTCGATGATCAAACTTGGGTGATCCGTTATCTGGTGGTCGATACGGGCGGCTGGCTGACGGGGCGGGAAGTACTGCTTTCACCGCATGCGTTCGGCAAATGGGACGACGCGCGAAAGGTACTGACCGTGAACTTGAAACAAAAACAAATTGAAAACAGCCCTTCACCGGACTCACACCGGCCGGTATCGC
Source organism: Verrucomicrobiota bacterium (assembly GCA_048498875.1). Classification (GTDB taxonomy): domain Bacteria; phylum Verrucomicrobiota; class Verrucomicrobiia; order Opitutales; family Opitutaceae; genus Lacunisphaera. The sequence goes on along the minus strand of JBEHXD010000058.1, from coordinate 10,358 downwards.
GCCAATACGAAGTGGAATTTTATCGGTACTACGGCTGGCCAGCGTATTGGGAAGGAACGGATCTTTGGGGACTTGGGGCTTTTCCAGTCGCACTTCCTCCCCCCATGGTCGAATCCCATACCAAACAAACTCATCGCGACGATAAACATCTCCGCAGCACCAAGGCTTTGACGGGATATCGCATTCAAGCCCGCGATGGCGAATTGGGACATGTCACCGGTTTCCACGTGGATGATCGTCAGTGGAAAATTCACGATCTGACGGTGGAAGCGGGGCACTGGTTCGCGGGCAAGGAAATCAAGATTTCCACGGGCAAGGTCGAACGCATCAGTTATGACGACGCCAAGGTTTTTGTGAACCTCAGCCAGTCGGATATTGAAAAGACCGGGGAAAACAAAGCCGCGCGGCACCACGCCAGCATCGATTAGCACGGTTTAGTCGCATATACTGCCCAGGAACGGTCAGCGCCCGCTTGCTTCGCCAACGAATCATGAAAACAAGCCCACTTGCCGCTACCGTCCGCTCCGTGCTCGCCCCCGGCAAAGGCCTGCTCGCTGCCGATGAAAGTTTTCCCACCATCGAGAAGCGCTTCAAGGAATACGCTATTCCCTCGACCGAGATAAGTCGGCGCAACTATCGCGAAATGCTGTTCGCCACGCCGCAATTGGGGCGGTCGATCAGCGGAGTCATCCTTTTCGACGAAACGCTCCGGCAAAAAACCGCCCGCGGGCCATCGATGGTGCAACTACTCACCAGCCAGGGGATCATACCCGGAATCAAAGTGGATGCCGGCACGACAGCCCTAGCAGGGTCTTCCACCGAAAAAGTCACCCAAGGTCTCGACCGGTTGCGGGAGCGCCTGATCGAATATCGCAACCTCGGCGCGCGTTTCACCAAATGGAGAGCCGTGATTTCGATCGGTCCGCGGCAGCCTTCATTCCGCGCCATTGAGACCAACAGCTGGGGACTCGCCAGCTTCGCGGCCCTCAGCCAGGAAGCCGGTCTCGTCCCGATCGTTGAACCGGAAGTATTGATGGACGGACGACACAGTCTGGAGCGATGCGAGGAAGTAACCACCCACGTCCTGCACCACGTTTTTGCCGCGCTGTTCGAACAGCGGGTGGAGCTGGAAACGATTCTTCTCAAGACTGGCATGGTCCTTTCGGGCACAGAGGCCGATGAGCAGGCCACCACCGCCGAAATCACCGACGCCACGCTTCGGTGTTTCCGGCGCACCGTACCCGCTGCGGTGCCGGGCATCGTGTTCCTTTCCGGCGGCCAAAGCAGCCGTCAGGCCACGACGCGACTCGACGCTCTCTGCCGTACGTCCGGCCTTCCGTGGAAATTGAGTTTTTCCTTCGGCCGTGCCCTGCAAGCCCCGGCGCTCAAAGCGTGGCGGGGAAATCAGGAAAAAGTGAAGGATGCCCAGCGTGCACTTTCCGCGGTAGCCCGTGAAAATGGCAGTGCGGTGGCGCGACAAACCGCCTCACGCGACGCGACGGGCCGACACCGATAGGGAAACCCATGAGTCACCGCGCCGGCAGTTCCGTCCTCATACTGAACGCGGGCTCATCGAGTCTCAAGTTTGCGCTGTTCGATTGCGGCAACGGCAACAGTGAGATCGCGCGAGGAAAAGTGGATGGTGTGGGCAAACCCGGCGCGAAACTTACGCTAAGAATTTCGTCTGCAAAGGGCGACCCCCGGGATTCGCATTCCGTCGACGCCAGCCGGTTAAGCACCGCGCTCGACGCCATCCTGAAAGCGCTTCATCCGCTCGCGAAATCGGAAACGCTCGCCGCCGTTGGCCATCGGGTGGTGCATGGCGGACCGCGGTTTGATTCACCCCAGCCAGTAACAAAGGAATTGATTTCAGAACTCCGGCGACTGGTGTCGCTCGATCCCGATCATCTGCCAGCGGAGATCGAACTGATCGAAGAAGTCCTAAAGGGCGCACCGCACCTGCCGCAGATCGTTTGTTTCGACACCACGTTTCATCACGAGCTTCCCCTGATCGCCCGGTTGCTGCCGATCCCACGTCGCTATTTTGAGAATGGGGTGCGGCGTTACGGATTTCACGGGTTGTCCTATCAATTTCTGATGAAAGAACTCCGGCGGCTGAATGATCCCGCCGTCACCCAAGGACGCATCGTGCTGGCCCATCTCGGCAGCGGTGCGAGCATGGCCGCGATTCGCGACGGCCGGTGTATCGACACCACCATGGGATTTACACCCGCTTCCGGTTTGGTGATGAGTTCGCGCGCCGGAGATCTGGATCCTGGTGTCGCGGCTTATCTGGCCCGGACGGAGAAATGACTCCGGTTCAGTTTGACCACATGATCAATCACGAAGCGGGTTTGCTCGGCGTCTCCGGGATCAGCGCTGACATGCGAGTGTTGCTCGCCCGGGAAAAAACCGACCGCCGTGCCGCCGATGCGGTGGCACTTTTTTGCTACGAAGCCAAAAAACGATTGGGGGCCTATGCATCGGTTCTCGGTGGCATCGACACTCTGGTGTTTGCCGGCGGGATTGGAGAGAATTGCCCGGAAATCCGCCGACGCATCTGCGAGAACCTGGAATTTCTCGGCCTGAATTTTGATCGGGCAAACAACGAGGCAAACCGTCCTGTTATCTCGGTCACGAACAGTCGCGTGACCGTCCGCGTGATCCACACGGACGAAGAGGCTGTGATCGCCCGTTCGGTCGCCCACATTCTGAAACAAAAATCCGTCATCAACGCTGAAAATGCTCCGTCATGAAAACCGCTGCCGAACCTCTTTCGCCCGCGCTCCTGCATCAGATCGATGCCTACTGGCGCGCCGCCAACTATTTGTCGGTTGGACAAATCTATTTATACGACAATCCGCTGCTGAAAAAGCCGCTCACCCTCGCCCACATCAAACCGCGACTGCTCGGACACTGGGGCACCACGCCCGGCTTGAATTTCATCTATGTTCACCTGAACCGCGTCATCAATGAGCACGACCTGAACATGATCTATGTCACCGGACCCGGTCATGGCGGGCCCGGGATCGTGGCGAATACGTATCTCGAAGGAACCTACAGCGAGGTTTATCCGGCTATCTCACAGGACGAGGCGGGAATGAAGCGCCTCTTCAAACAATTTTCGTTTCCCGGCGGAATTCCCAGCCACGTTGCACCGGAAACTCCGGGCTCGATTCACGAAGGCGGCGAACTGGGTTATTCGCTCTCTCACGCCTACGGAGCGGTCTTCGACAATCCCGACTTGATCGCCACCTGTGTAGTCGGTGACGGCGAAGCCGAAACCGGTCCACTCGCCACAAGCTGGCATTCGAACAAGTTTCTCAACCCGGTCCGCGATGGCGCAGTGCTGCCAATCCTGCATTTGAACGGCTACAAGATCGCCGGTCCCACCGTGCTCGCACGGATTTCCCGCGAGGAGCTCGACGCGCTGTTCCGCGGCTACGGTTACTCGCCGCACTATGTCGAGGGCGACGATCCCGACACGATGCACCAGCTCATGGCGGAGACGCTCGACACCGTCATCGGTGAAATCAAACGCATCCAGGACGACGCCCGCAGCCAGGGATTCAAGGAGCGTCCGCGCTGGCCGGTGATTATACTTCGCTCACCAAAGGGTTGGACCGGTCCCAAGGTCGTCGACGGCAAACCCACCGAAGGCACATTCCGCTCCCATCAGGTGCCAATGGGCGAAATGGAGCGCCAGAATCATGTGAAATTATTGGAGGAATGGCTGCGGAGTTATCAGCCGCAGGAACTCTTCACCCCGCAGGGACGCTTGCTCGACGAACTGCGCGCACTGGCACCGAAAGGCTCGCGCCGGATGAGTGCGAATCCCCACGCGAATGGCGGATTGCTCCTGCGGGACCTGCACCTGCCCGATTTCCGCGACTACGCACTCAAAGTACCGCGTCCCGGTGCCATCGATGGCGAAGCCACCCGCGTGCAGGGCCAGTTCATCCGTGACGTGATTGCGCAGAATCCGGAAAATTTCCGCATTTTCAGTCCGGATGAGACCAATTCAAACCGCTGGAATGCGGTTTTCGAAGTGACGAATCGGTGTTCGACCGCCGAGATCATCGAAGGCGACGACCACGTCGCGGCTGACGGAAGGGTCATGGAAATGTTGAGCGAGCATCAATGCGAGGGATGGCTCGAAGGTTATTTGCTGACCGGCCGTCATGGCTTCTTTTCCTGTTATGAGGCATTCATTCACATCGTTGATTCCATGGTCAACCAACACGCCAAATGGTTGGAAACCTCGGCGGAAATTTCCTGGCGGCGGCCAATCGCCTCGTTGAACATCCTGCTGTCCTCCCACGTCTGGCGGCAGGACCACAACGGGTTCAGCCATCAGGATCCCGGATTCATCGATCTGGTGATGAATAAAAAGGCCGGCGTGGTCCGGGTCTATCTGCCACCCGACGCCAATACGCTGCTGTCGGTGACCGACCATTGTCTGCGCAGCCGGAATTACCTGAACGTCGTCGTCGCCGGCAAACAATCCGCGCCTCAGTGGTTAAACCTGGCCGACGCGACCCGGCACTGCGCGGCGGGCATCGGCATCTGGACCTGGGCCAGCAACGACGAGGGCGGTGAGCCCGATATCGTCATGGCTTGCGCCGGCGACATCCCGACCCTCGAAACCCTCGCCGCGGTGTCATTGTTGTGGGAACGTTTTCCGCAGCTGAAGGTGCGCATGATCAATGTGGTCGACCTGATGAAACTTCAGCCGCAGAGCGAACACCCGCATGGGTTGAGCGACGCGGATTTCGACGCCTTGTTTACCACGGATAAACCGATCGTCTTCGCGTATCACGGTTATCCGTGGCTGATCCACCGTCTGACCTATCGACGCACCAATCACCAAAACCTCCATGTCCGCGGCTACAAGGAGGAGGGCACCACGACCACGCCCTTCGATATGGTGGTGCTGAACGACCTCGATCGCTTTCATCTTTTCGGCGATGCCGTGGCGCGCATTCCAAAACTGGCGGCGCAACTCGACTACACCCGGCAATTCGTGAACGACCAGATCGCCGCCCACAAAGCTTACATCACCAATTACGGCGAGGACCTGCCTGAAATTCGGAATTGGAAGTGGAGCGCGGACAAATAACGTCCGGGTTCACATGCTTACGCATCTTTACGTCATCCGCCACGGAGAAACCGCCTGGTCGCTTTCCGGCCAGCACACCAGTCACAGCGAAATTCCGCTTACACCCAAGGGTGAGAGCGATGCAAAAGCCCTGGTGGAACGGCTGCGTCCCGTGCGATTCAACGAGGTGATCACCAGTCCGCGGATGCGGGCGAGAAAAACCTGCGAACTCGCCGGCTTTGGCAGCCGGTGCACGATCGACCAGGACGTCGCCGAATGGAACTACGGTGATTACGAAGGACAGCGCTCGAGCGAAATCCATGCGACGCGTCCCAACTGGAACATTTTCCGTGACGGCTGCCCAAATGGGGAAACTCCGATTGAAGTGACTGTCCGCGCGGATCGAGTGATCAAGCGGCTGCGCGCCAGGGAGGGAAAAGCCGTGGTGTTTTCCCACGGCCATTTCGGTCGCGTGCTCGCGGCCCGCTGGCTTGGCACCCCGGTCGAGAATGCCGGCCGGCTGCTGTTGAGTCCGGCCTCCGTCAGCATCCTTGCTTACGAACACGATAATCCCACCGCTCCCGTGATCAGTTTGTGGAACGACGCGCGGTGAACGTTCCCCGGGACCGCCGAGCCCCAGCTCGGCCCAGACGGTCCGACAGTTTATTCGTCAGCGAAAACCGCAGGCTCAATCCGGGCCGTTGAGGGCAACGGCCCCTACCTCAGCATGCTTCGCTCAAGCATGAGTTCCGTGCGTCATCGCGGCCACACTTTGTGCAGATCGCCATCGATAAAGCCCACGGCGACCGCCCTGGCTTTCTTTAAAATGGAAGCCCCGGGACTCGACCGCTCGATATAAGTGATAATCGCCTTCCTCGCATTTTCCAACACCGCATCCCAATCCTTGCCGCGCTCCGGCGCCGGCAACACCAAGTCCTCGATCGTCGGCCGAAAGGCCTCTTCGCTAGCCCAGTCGGGATCTTCGTCATCGTAAGACTTCGAGCCGATGACTTCGATCGTCGTGGGTTTCGTGAGATTGAATGAAAAAGCGATTACGCCTGACGCAATCGGCTCAGCCAGCGCCCGGTCAAGCCAGGCATTGAAGGTGGATTGGAAGCCGGGGGAATTCATCGGTAAAATGAAGATTGAGTCGTTGTGCAGGTCGGCAACTGGCAGGTCTGGGATTATTCATCTTCGATTTCAGCCCCAAAGGCCACGTGGTTCCCATCGGGATCAACCGTCATGAACTCCCTCATACCGTACGGAAAATCCTGCGGCGGATATTTCGTTGGGGCGCCCTTCGATTTTATCTGGTCATAATAGGCGTCCACTTCGTCGCAAAACAGGTAGGCGATTCCGCTTCCGAGTGGCTTCTTATATTCGCTGCGTCCATCCGATGTCTGTTCGCTAAGGTGCAAGCTGATCGCTCCGAACTTCAACCCCGCGTAGTTGCCGAAACGGAAGTCTTCGGTGAATCCGAGAATTTCACTATAGAATTTAAGCGCCGCCTCCAGGTTCGCGACTTGAAACACCGGAACAATCCGTTGGGGATTCATAATGATTGCCGGGGAACTTCTGCTGTCATTCACCGCAGATGTCCCGGCTTCGCGTGATGGCTTCCTGCTCGAGCGGGCCGTTGGGGTAGCCGATGGTCAGGCACTCTTCGAGGTAGTCGCGGAGAAAGGCGCCGACGCTGCCGTAGCGCTCGTATTGTCCGACGTGGACCAATTCATGCGCCACCAGCGGCCGGTCGCCCCACATGTCTTCGCGTATATAAATCCCGTAACCGAACGTGATCCCGGCCGTGACCGGTGAAACCAAATTGAAAAGCTCGTTCGCCTTTCGAAGCACGACGTTTTCCGGAAGCGGGATGAAATCAGTTTTCAACAAACGCACTTTCGCCGGATTTTTCACCCCGACGAGATGGGCATCGAATGCCTGATGCGGCGTCAGCGGAACGCCCTCCGTCAAGATCCGCTTTTCCTGTTCCTCGACCCACTGGGTCGCAAGCGGAAGCGCCACGGAGAGTGCCACGGAAATCATAACGGTCCTCGACTCAATATTCCACGTCGCGGCAGCGGACCTCAAGCTTGCCGGCCACCGAAGCAATCTGGGCGTCGGTCAGCGCCACTTTTCCCGCCGGCAGAAACTTTGCCAGGCCCTTGGGGTTGGTGACCCGACAGACGCGAGGATCCTGGGCGGGTTTCATTTCCACCCACCAGCCGGGGAGCGTCAGGATGGGCGTCACCGGAATCCGCTCGCCGGTTTCGTTCGCCAGCGTATCCGCGAGCCACACGGCATTGCGTTCAGCCTGGTCGAGTCCGTGGCTATCCTCACCCCACGGCCAGACGAGCGAGTGGCCATCGAAATACACCTTATGTTCCTCGAAACCCGGCCGCGCGCCGCCCTTCCGACGCGTTTTGGTTTCGATCGCAAACACCCCGGTCGGCCCCACCACCACGTGATCGAGATTGAACTTCTTTTCCCCCGCCAGCGCCGGCACATCATGGAAAATCCGCCAGCCTTCCGCTTTCAGTGGATCCAAATATTCTGCGACCAGCCTTTCACCAAAATAACCGAGATAGCGATTGTTGCTTTCCTGAGCTTTCTGCGCGAACCAGCGAGCGGACCAGATGAACACTGCGATGGCAGTGACCAGTGTCACCGCGACTCCGACCAGCTGAAGCCCCGGAGGCAGTTTAAGTGTGCCGATGAGCAAAAGCAGCACGGTGGCCGCCGGCGCTGCCGCCGCCCACAGCATCCACATAAATCCTTCCTCGTCGAATTTCCGCACCAATGCGAGCTGGGTCTCACCCGGACCACGCTGCAATTTCAAATCATCGGGAAACGGCAGGCGGGTTTTGCGCTGGCGTCTCGCCCACCAGATCATCGCCGCCACACTGCCCATAAAAACCAGCAGATAAACAAACAACAACAGAGGTTGGGTCCAGTTCATGGGGTGGGGAGAAAGCGAAACGTGTAACGACGGTGCGCGAGTGACTCCATTCTGCACTAGCACGTCAATCCCTGCGTGGCAGGCAAAGCGGCTAAAACCGCACGGCCCCGAAAAGCGTTGAGTTGATTTCCCCGGGACCGCCGAGCCCCAGCTCGGCTGCTTGTCGTCGGAGCCGAGCTAGGGCTCGGCGGTCCCGGGTCAGCCCTCTGCGTTCTGGCGGCGGGCAATCTTCCCGCGTTTGCCGTCGAAACAATGCGGACAGGAAACATCGGCCACGTAGCGAGAGTCACGCTGCTCCGCCTCGGTCAGCGGCATCTGGCAGTTGAAGCAGAGGACTGAATTCGTCTCCTGCAACGCGGCGTCGACCCCCACCCGGCGGTCAAAGACGAAGCATTCTCCATCGTAGTGGTCACCCCCGCATTCCTCGAAATATTTCAAAATACCCCCGTCGAGCTGGAAGACTTGTTTGAAGCCGACCTTTTCCATGAACGGACCGGCTTTTTCGCAGCGGATACCACCCGTGCAAAACATCACGATCGGTTGCTCCTTCAATTCGGCGGGCAGTTTTTCCACGGCCTCGGGGAAGCCGCGAAAATGATCAATGCCCGCCGGTACCGCGCCTTTGAATGTGCCCATGCGCACCTCGTAGTCGTTGCGCGTATCGAGGAGCGTCAAGGGACGTCCCTCATCGAGCCATTGCTTCAATTGTCTGGCCGGAAGCTTGGCGGTCGGACGTCGCGCCGGATCAATGCCCTCCACGCCAAACGCGATGATCTCCTTTTTGATTTTCACCAGCATCCGGTTGAAGGGCTGCTCATCGCTCAGACTTTCCTTTGGCGTCAAGTTCGCGAGCCCGGGGATCGTCCGCAGCTCCGCCAACAGTTCGTCCATGGGTTCGCGCAATCCCGCGACAAAAAAGTTGATGCCCTCCGGGCTCAGCAAAATCGTGCCACGCAAATTGCGCGCCTTGGTGAAAGCCAGCAGCCGCTCCTTCAACGCCGGAAGCTCCTCGAGCGGCGTGAACTGGTACGCGGAGAAATTGAGATGGGAGGGCACGGAAAAGTCGGACGCGTGTTGAACCACAAAGTCCCCCGGACGCGAAGGGGAAAATGGGTGATTTTCCAAGCCATTCTATCTCCAACGAGTCCGCCGAGATACGTAAGCGTTTCTCCACAAAATTTTTCCAGCCACGGACCAACGATCGTTTGTCATTCTGACCGCAGCGAAGAATTCATCGGTGCGGTCATGATATCGTATTCGAGTGTGTGGATTCTTCGCTCCGCTCAGAATGACAGATTTGTGGTCCTATCACCGGGGAAAAACACTCGCACCCCATATGTTGAATCGCGCTATCTATCTCACCTTGATCTTCGACAGATCCTCGCGAGGCTTCGGCCATCTCATGCGCAGGTTTTCCATCGCGCTCACCACCGTGGTTGCCACGACGTGATCGCGATACCAGTTGCGATCCGCCGGCACGACGTGCCAGCGCGCGGCCTCGTGGCTGGTGGCGTTGAGCATGTCCTCGTAGGCTTCAATGTAATCGTCCCAACGCTGGCGCGTCGCGAGATCGGCCTGGGAGAATTTCCAGTTTTTCTCGGGCCGCGAAAGCCGCTCGCGAAAACGCTCCGCCTGCTCGTCGCGACTGATGTGCAGGTAGAACTTCAGCACGATAATTCGATTGGCCACCAGCATGCGTTCGAAATCCACGATCTGTGCATAGCGCTCGCGCCAGACTTTCTTCGGGACGATTTCGAGCACGCGCTCGGCCAGCACGGCTTCGTACTGCGAACGGTTGAACACGCCGATGTTTCCGAAACGCGGCACCGCCTTGTGGATTCGCCAGAGAAAATCATGGGCGCGTTCCTCGTCGGACGGCACCTTGAAATTCGCCACCTCAACGCCGGCCGGATTCACGTAGTGCAGCACGTTGCGCACGGAACCATCTTTTCCACTCGCATCCATTCCCTGGAAAATCAGTAGAATCGAATGCGTCGCATTCGCGTAGAGCAGTTGCTGCAGCGCATCAATGCGATGGCCGAGCTGCGCCGTTTGCTCCTTGGTGTCGGCCTTGTCCAAACCTGCGCAGTAAGCCGGATCGAAATCCTTGAGCTTGATCCGACCTTTCACCACCAGCGGTTGGTTTCCCATATCAAATGAGACCATCGAACCGGCTCGCGGAGCCAAGCGAAATGCCCGGCACTGACCAGTCGTCGCAGCCAGCGCGGGTAAACCAAGTCACCGGAAACCACCGGTTGGCATAGCTCTCGAGCGGGATGCCAAGGACGACGCGGTCGTCGACAT
>JBEHXD010000057.1:0-15823 GCA_048498875.1 Verrucomicrobiota bacterium | reverse complement strand
CTTCGGGCAGCACGCGCCGCTGCAACGAAGCCAGCTCATGAAGATCGCGCGCGTGAGTGAGAAAATCGGCGAGCTTGCGGGCCCGCACCGTCCCGCGCGCCTGCAGGCGGCGGGTAATCGTGGAGCGCAATTTTCCCGGTAAAGTCCTCCATGCCGGCAACAGCAATTGCAAGCGGGGCAGATGCGAGAAGGACGGATAGCTGCCGAAAAGTTCATCGCCACCCAGGCCCGACAACGCCACGGTCACTCCGCCCTGGCGGGCCGTCTGGCTGGCATACCAGGTGTTGATGCCATCGCCCGTCGGTTGATCGAAGCTGCCGAGGATGCGCGGCAAATCCGCCGCGACTCGACCGCCCGTGAGCAACTCCTCGTGATGTTCCGTGCCGAACGTCTGCGCCGCCAGTCGTGCGCTCGCCTGCTCGGAAAAACCGGCTTCACCGAAAATGAGCGAAAAGGTTTTCAACCGCGTGGCGCCAGTGCGGGCCATCATTCCGACGACGGCCGTCGAATCCATGCCACCGGAGAGAAATGCTCCCACGGGAACGTCCGCGACGCGATGGGCCCGGATTGAATCCTCCAGTTGGGCGCGAAGGCCGTGAACAAAATCATGGTAGTTGCCGGCCACGTCCGGGCGCGTCGGAGCGGGCAGGTGCCACCAGGCTTCCGCGGAGACGCGACCTTCGGTATCGATGCGCAGACAATGTCCGGGGGGAAGATTGGCCACACCGCGATAAATGGTGCGCGGTGCGGGCACGCTGAACCAGGAGAGGTATTCGCCGGCGGAAACCGGATCGATTTCGCGCGGCACCTGCCGGCTGGCGAGCAATGCCGTGAGTTCCGAGGCGAAGGCGACGCCGCCTTCGCGGAGGCGGGCATAATAGAGCGGTTTGATGCCGAGGGGGTCGCGGGCGATGAACAACGTTTTTTCCCGCGCGTCCCATGCGGCAAAGGCAAACATCCCGCGCAAGCGACCGAGGCATTTCGCGCCATCCAGGGCGTAGGCGGCGAGCAGGACCTCCGTGTCGCAGTTGGTTTGGAAACTCCAACCCCGCGCGGCAAATTCTGTCTTTAATTCGCGGTAGTTGTAGATCGCTCCGTTGAAGACCAGCGCGAAACGTCCATCGGGACTGATCATGGGCTGGTGCCCATTGGCGGGATCAATGATGGCCAGCCGGCACATGCCGAGCGTGACCGGACCGTCGGAGTAGAAACCGCGATCGTCCGGTCCGCGGTGGTTCTGGCGTTGAACCATCCGCTGCACCGATTCCTCGCGGCTGCTGCGATCAGGTCGGGAGGAAAAAATGCCGGCTATGCCGCACATGAGGGAAGGGAACGGGCAAAACGGTCACCCGTTTTCAAAGTAAGTCTTGAGATGGCCTCAAACCGCAGTGTGTGACGGGCTTTCTTTTGTGGGCGGGGTGCCATCACCCCGCATGCGAAGCGCGTTTGAAAAGCAGCGGGGTGGGGGCACCCCGCCCACAAGGGGGGAATTTCCGAAGCGCGCCTAACGACCAGCGCGATTGATCAACTGACCGATGGGCGTGCGTTTGCCCTTTTTATCCAAGTGATAGGTCAGCGCGGCGGAGATGCATTCGCGCAGATTGGCCGTTGAAACCGATTCGCTCGCGAAAAAGTGCAGGGCCCGGTTTCCCTCGTAGCGAAATTTCCGGCCAAATTTTTTCCGAAAATTCTCCACCAGATTGGTCTGGCAGTGAAAGTAGAGCGCGTAGCCTTCCGTCGTGCCGCGAAGCGCATCGAGTCGCAGCGTGCTGCCGGTTCCGGTTTGCGTGGTGAGGTAACTCGGTTGACCCCATTTGAGTGTTTCCTCCAGCGGGCCCACGTCCGGGTTGTTCGCTGCGGTTGCAAAAATGAGCTCGCGCAACTGGAGTAGCTTGGGGCGTACGGTCGCGGGATAGCCGGAGAAAACTTTTTCCACCTGCGGATCGGAAAAGGCCCTCATGCAACCTGCGGTGGCGCCGGTTTATTTGCCCGAGGTCGAAATAATCTCAAGCGGCAGCACGTCGACGGCTTCCTTGGAGATTTGCGCAGGAAGCCAGACCCTGCCGCGGGCGGTGTCGTAAAGATCGATGCGCATATAAACCGGATATTTTTCGAGGTAGAGGGCGATGATGACCCGCTCCACTTTTTTGGTGATAAACCGGCGGCTGACGATTTCATAACCGGTGAATTCCCCCGCGCCTTGAAGCGCTGGCGTCAGTCGCGTCATCACCTTTTGGGCGCTTTCCGGGTCGGGATACAACGCATTGACGAAGGGAGTCGCTCCGTTGCCTTTAAACTGGGAAAACGCGAAATCCAGGTCGGGTTCCGCCTTCAGGAGCGAAACGGCAAATCCGCAAAACAACACCGCACTCAGCAGGTGGATTTTTTTCATGGGTGATAAAAAGGCACTTTCCGTGACGATCGTCCGGGTTCGGAAGTTCCACTGACGATTATTTTTTCGAGCCTTCGTCGGGATTTTTCACAATCAGGCGGTAGTCGACGGAGGCATCGGGGGCCTTGATCGTGAGTTTATAGTCCACGCTTTTGTCCGGTTGGATCACAAATTTATCGTCGTTCAATTTCGGCCCCGGTTCTGTTCTTACGCTGCGTGGGATGATCGCAAACGGTGCAGATTTAAAAACGGGCGAAAGATTTTCCTTGGCCGCTGCGGCGAGCGACAAGGCGGGCAGTTCGATCTTCTGGTCCGGAAAAACGAGGGAGGCGTCATCGAGGGCGGTCGAGGAGGTGACACAAACCACGGACGCGACGAACAGGCTGGGGTAAAGCAACGCGATTTTCATGGGATGGATTTTTTGACCTGAAGGCTGGCCAATGTTCCGTGTGCGTTCCGGTTGTTCACACTAGGAAAGGCTTCGCCCCGTCACTTCCCGGGCGGGGAGGCGCCGAAGGGTAAAAAGCATCAGGCAACCGCAAAGCGTGGTCCGGGTACTGGACCGGTCCGATCCAATAAGAGAGCCTGCGGACTGGCAATGCCGATTTCACGCAAAGCCTTAAATGCAAATAGCTTTGCTGATTTCGATTGCTTTGTCGGCGGAGGTCAGAAGCGAAACCAAATGCAGGCCAAATTCCACCGCGGTACCCGCTCCCCGTGAAGTGGTGAGTTTGCCGTCGGTGACGATGCGCTCGTCGGCGAGAATGCGCGCCAGCTCATTGGCCACGGAGAAATGGGCCGTGTAGCGTTTGCCGGCGAGCAGCCCGGCGTCGTTCAGCACGGTGGGAGCGGCACAAATCGCGGCAATCCAGCGCTGGGCCGCATGGTGCCGCAGGACAATTTCGCGCACGCGTGGATCCGCACGCAAATTTTTCACGCCCGGGCCACCGGGTAAAAAGAGCAGGTCGAAAGTCCGGTCGCCTACGGAAGACAGAGGCACGTCGGCCAAAGTCGTGATGTTGCTGCGGCCTTTGGCCTGACCGTCTTCATTCAACGACGCGGTGGTTACTTCCACTTGAGCGCGCCGTAGCAAGTCAACGGGTGCAAACGCTTCGATTTCCTCAAAACCATCGGCAAGAATCACGAGTACGCTGGGCATGGGAGGAATAATAACGATTAATTCTGAGACACCAAATTTTAAACATCAGAAGAGATTGGCCACAAAAAGTCACAAAAATATATGTGGAACATTTGGATCTTAAGGCGCCTATAGGCGCACGGTAGAGCCGCGGTCTCGCGAAATTTTTTTTGTGACTTTTTGTGGCAAAACGGAGTGGTTTAGCTGCATTGGTAGTTCCACTTTCATGATTTCCTTTCAAGGCAAACGGCTCGTCATTTTTGGCTGTGGTTACGTCGGCTCGGCGATCGCGCGCGCGGCGATCGTCGCGGGAGCACGAGTGGAAGCGTTGACGCGAAATCCTGAAAAGGCGGAGACGCTCCGTCGCCAAGGTGTGGAGAAAGTGGTCGTCGCGGAATTGGCCTCGTCGGACTGGCATCGGGAATTGGCCGGGGGACCGGATTTCGTCGTTAATTGTGTCAGCTCGGGAGGCGGTCCGGATGGCTACCGTCGTTCGTATCTGGAGGGAATGGAATCGATTCTCGCCTGGGCGGCGCGCAGTAAACTGGCCGTCGGCACCTTTCTTTATACGAGCAGTACGTCGGTTTATCCCCAAGGAGGAGGCGCGGTGGTGGACGAGTCGGCGGAAGCTCCAGGCGCCACTCCGAACGGAAAAATCCTTCGGGAATCGGAGCAATTGTTGCAAAACACCGCTTCAGCAGTTTGTCGGCGTTGGTATATCCTGCGGCTGGCGGGAATCTACGGGCCGGGACGTCACCACTTGCTTAACCAACTTCGGGAGGGTGCCGGGGTTTTGGGCGGAAGCGGCTCCCATCGGCTCAATCTGGTTTATCTCGACGACATCGTTTCGGCGGCGTTGGCGTGCCTATCCGCGCCGGCGGAACTTCCGAGTGAAATTTTCAATGTGGCGGATACGGCGCCGGCGATGCGCGAAGCAGTCGTGCGCTGGCTGGCGGATCAATTGGGCCGACCGATGCCATCGTTCGATGGCACGCCCGGCACGCGTCGCGGCGGTGAACCGATGCCCGACCGGATCATCTCGAGCGAAAAAATTCAAAAGGCACTCGGCTGGCGGCCGCGTTTTCCCGATTATCGATCGGGATTTGAGGAAATCTTGCGCGGGGCTTGAGCGTGAAGAGAGCGAACGACTGACCGTGCTTTCGGACGGGTGGGTTTCAATGCCTTCCGCCCACATGCCAGCCACCGCTGGATTTTCCTTTGGGTTGGGGCGGGGTGGGATTCGATGGGGTTGAGCCGTGGGCGGGACGTTTTCCCTCATGGCGATTGGGAGCCCGCGGGTGATGACGGCCGCGAGTTTGATTTTCCGGCTGAGGTGATGCCGGGTGAACCGCGGGGGTTTTGTACTCGAATCCTTCCAGCTTGAGTTGCGGAATCGTAGCCTTGATCAGACGTTCGATGGCGCGCACTTCCTGCATTTCCTGGGGCGTGACCAGGGTAAATGCGTCCCCGACCGCCTCGGCGCGGCCGGTGCGGCCGATGCGATGCACGTAATCGTCGGGGGTCATGGGAATGTCGTAATTGATCACATGGGAAACGCCCGCGACGTCGATGCCGCGCGCCGCAATGTCGGTCGCCACCATGACTTCATACTGGCCTTCCTTGAATCCCTTGAGCGCTGCCGTGCGCTGGCCCTGGCTGCGGTCGCCGTGGAGCACGGCCACCTTATGCCCCGCATCCTTCAATCGATCGGCGATTTTGTCGGCGCCGTGTTTGGTGCGCGTGAAAACGATCACGCTGTTGAACTGCGTTTTCTCGAGCAGGGCGAGCAGCAGGGGAAATTTTTGGGCCTGGCTGACCGGATAGAGGGCATGGGTGACTGACTCGTTGACCGAGCGGGCGCGGCCGATCGAAATACTTTCCGGATTCGTCAGAGCGAACCGGGCCACTTCCTCGATTTCCGCGGGAACGGTGGCGGAGAAGAAAAGCGTCTGCCGCTTTTTGGGGCAAAGGCGGACGATGGTTTTGACGTCTTCAATAAAACCCATGTCCAGCATGCGATCGACTTCGTCCAGGACGAGTACCTGCAAATGATCGAGGCGCAGGGCACGCTCCTGAAGAAATTCCATCAAACGACCGACGGTGGCCACGACGATGTCGCTGCCTTTGTGCAGGGCGTTGCGTTGCGCTCCGTAGCCGACGCCCCCATGAATCAAGGTCGTGCGCAGATCCGTGAACTGGCAGAATTCGCGAAACGCCTCACCGACTTGTGCCGCCAGTTCGCGCGTGGGTTCAAGGATGAGCACTCTCGGCGCCGGCAGTTTGTGCGGTCCCAGGCGATTGAGGATGGGTAGGGCAAAGGCGGCGGTTTTGCCTGTGCCGGTCTGGGCCGATGCGATCAGGTCGCGCCCGGTTAAAATGACGGGAATCGCCTGCTCCTGGATAGCCGTAGGCTCGCTGTAGCCTTTCGCGGCGACGGCGCGAGCGATGCTTGAAAAGAGTCCCAGCGTGGAGAAAGGCATGGCCGTATGCCGCGTCGAAATCGATCAAAGGCGAGGGTAAAGTTCCGGCTGCGGCAATTTGCAGCGTACAGCGTCCCGAGCCGTGCAAGTTGCAGCGAAAACGATTTTTTGCCAATTGTGGGAATATTTCGGACTGAGGTATTAATTGCTCCTGATTAGCGACTTGTTGACCCCGGAAGAATCGTGGCATGGGCGCTGCAAACAGCAGGGTGCATGAACTCCAAAACATTCAAAGCTTCCGCTCTTATCGCTCTTCTCCTCGGCATGTTGGCCCTTTCCGCCTGTCACACGGTGGAGGGCGCTGGCAAGGACATCGAAAAAGCCGGGCAGGGGATTCAGAACTCTGCCGAAAAACACAGCTAACTGCATTTAGCTTTCGTTTTTTCCGGTGGTAAAAACCCACAACCATAAACAATCCAAAAACATCCTATTATGAAAGACAGTACTCACGATAAAATCGCTGGAGCAGCCAAAGAAGTAAAAGGCAGCGTCAAGCAGGGCGCTGGCAAGGTGGTTGGCAACGAGCGGCTTCAAGCAGAGGGCCGGGCGGACAAAACGGCCGGCCGGATACAAAAGAAGGTTGGCGAAATCGAACAGGTGTTCGATCGCTGATTTGCCGCCCGCGCTGGCGTGCTGGACGCCTATTCGCCAAGAGGCTGCAGTGCGCGTTTTGCGCTTTGCAGCCTTTTGTGTTTGGTTTTGCCGTGCCAAGCAGCGAGGGAAATGATTTCTTACAAAGTACCCGGCAGTTTCTTTTTTGATTCCAGCGACGCCACGCAATGGCACACGACGACGTCACAGCAGTCTCATAATCAAACTCCAATCACCCCATGAAAACCCGCTTCCTGCTGTTCTGCCTTTCGCTTTGCCTGGCGTTGGTCCCGCGCAGTCAGGCGCAGGATGACGCTCCGGCCGGCCCTCCCCCGGTTCGGTCTCAGGAGGAGTTGGATCAGCTGTTTGGCCCCATCGCCCTTTATCCCGACGCGTTGATCGCCCTGATTCTTCCCGCGTCCACGGTGCCTTCGGACGTGGTTCTCGCCGCACGTTACTTGCGGGGAAATGGCGATTCCTCCCGGGTTGATGGTCAATCGTGGGACGACAGTGTGAAATCCCTTTCGCATTATCCCGACGTGGTGAAATGGATGGACGAAAATCTCGCGTGGACCAAACAGGCGGGTGAGGCGTTTGCCAGTCAGCCGGCGGACGTGATGAATGCGATCCAGAGGTTGAGAACGGCCGCCCGGGCGGCGGGTACGTTGGTCGATTCGCCGCAACAGACCGTGGTGATGGAAGGCGACAACATTGAAATCGTGCCGACTGACCCCGACGTGATTTACGTTCCGCGCTATGATCCGGAGGTCGTTTATATCTCACGTCCCGGCTACTATCACGATCCTTTCCTCACCTATGGCATCGGGTTCTCCACCGGTATCTGGCTGGGCTACGATTTTGACTGGGGCCGCCGCCGCTTGTGGACGATCGATCGCCGGGATCGCGAACGTTACTGGCGCGAACACCACGATAATCACGACTGGCATGGTTCCCCTCGCGTAGTCCCGGGCCCGTCGCATCCCCGAATTGTTGAAGACAATCACTTCCGTCATGAGGAATGGCATCCTCGTCCCGATTTTCACCGGACGCATGTTGCCACGCCACCTGTAGCGCGCACGGATTCGAACCGCCCCGACAATCCGTCGCACCGTCCTCCGGAACAGCGAACGGATGCACGGCGGACGGATAACGATCACAAGAATGACGATCATCGGTGGCAGCGCGGATCGAACGGTTCCAATAATGACCGGAATCGTCCCAATTCCAATAATACCGGCAATGCGCCGGCTCCGGCAAAGACCGACGGTGCGCGAGGGGTGCAGCCACAGCACTATACGCCATCGCCCGTCCCCGCTTCGACACCCACGGTGACTCAGCCAACACCGAATAATTCTCCCCGTCAGGACCGTGATCGCAGCGATCGTCCCCAGCGGGAAGCGCGAGGCAATGATCGTCCCACCGGATCACAAAATCCGCAGGGAAGAGTGATGCAGCTGCAAACTCCGGTCCAGCCCCGGCCGGCTCCAAGTGCACCGGCGGTGGTAAATCGCGAGGCACGTGCTTCGCAATCGCCACCTCAACAAACCCGCCAATATACACCTTCACCTTCCCAGTCGCGTTCCGAACCGTCTCAACCGCGAGCGACGCAGTCTGCTCCTTCCCCGGGACGTCAGGATAATAACAACGGCAGCGATCGGAGGAATTCATCGGACGACCGCCGGGATCGAGGACCACGTTCCTGAAGATCGTCTCACCAGGAAGTTCTCCGTACGGCTTACGATAGCTTCAGGCTGAATGCAGTTTGCGGATGATCGCTTGTGGATCGCAGATTCCGACTGTCAGAAAAAATCCGGCAGGTTGGGCGATTGTTCCACCCGTGAAAACTGAAACCATGGGAATGGCTCGGCGTCTCCCCGCCGAATAAGCCCTGCTTTCCCGGAGGGCCGGAGGGCGTTCGTTCAACCCCAACCCTGTTTCGAAATGTCTCTTCTGTCGCGTTTGAAAAATCCCTGCGTTGCGCTGGTCGCTTCTGTGTTTGTTAGCCTGTTCCCGCCGGTCCAAGCCCAGATTGGAACGCGGTTTCCTTCCGAGAAAAAAGTCATTCCCGATCCGGTCACCGGTGTTCCGTTGAGTTTCCTCACCAGCAAATCGGCCGGTGACTCAAAAATATATCAGACCCATCACCAATGGACCGCTGATGGAAAATGGGTGATTTTCCGGTCGAACCGGGTGCATGGCCAGGCGATGGCGGTCAATGAGCAAACCGGGGAAATGGTGCAGGTGACGGAAGGTGGTTACACCGGGATGTTGTGCCTCGCGGATCATTCCATGAATCTCTATTTCCTCCGTGTTCCGATGTCGGGACCTCCTCCGTCGGCCAACCGCGAGGAGCCGATGCAGGTCGCTCCGCCGCCCGCGGGAATATCGGAGGGAAAGGGGGCCGCGTTTGATCCGCCACCACCGCCGCGTCCGAAGCCGACCGGCCCGGCCCAGATCATCCGGGTGGACCTCGGGAAACTTTTTGCCGATAGCGAGGCGGGGAAACTCCAGCCCGCGTCCGCCTACGAGAAAAGCTGCGGAACCATTCCCATGGAGTGGGGTGCTGGCGGTGACATGGCGTTGGATTGCACCGAGGAATTTGCCTATTTCCGGGTTGGCAAGGAGGAGGCGGCAAAACATCTGCCGGCGGATGCCAAACTGGAAAACGATTTCGGTCCGCGCCACATGGGGTCGGGGCCAACAGGCCTTGGGAAAATGAATCTTAAGACCGGGGAAGTGAGTTTTATCGTCGCGGTGCCTTTTCAGATCGGGCACGTGCAAACGAATCCCTGGGTCACCGGTGAAATCGTCTTTTGCTGGGAAACCGGCGGGAAATCACCCCAGCGCACCTGGACGGTGAAAGCGGACGGATCGGGCCTGCGCCCCTTGTATCCGGAAGCGCCCTACGAGTGGATCACCCATGAGGCCGTCATCACCAAGGATGAGGTGGCACTCGCGATCCTGGCGCACCGTCAGCCGGGTGTGGGCGTCGACAAACCGGATCCGTGGGGCCCGTCCGGTGCGGGTGATCATCCGACCGGATTGGGGATTGTGAACCTGCGCACCCGTGAAATGCGCATTGCCGGTCAGGTTCCGATGGGAAATCCGGGAAAATCCGTCTGGCACGTCGGCGGTTCGCCGGATGGCCGCTGGGTTTGTGCGGACGATTTTCAATACCGGTTGTGGCTGATTGACCGTCACACGGGCGAAATGGTTCTGCTGGCCGATCTCGGCCACGTGGTCACTGCGGCGGATCACATTCATCCCACTTTCAGCGCCGATAGCACCCGAATTGAGATCCAGTGTGCGATGCTCGCGGAAAATAAACGCACGTTGAACATATGTGTCGTTCCTGTGCCGGACGCCTGGCTGAAGCGGACGTACACCGACCGGCTGGTGCCTTGAATGGAGAGCGGAGATTTTATCTGTCGGCGGTTTGCCCTGGAATCGTCGACAGAGGGAAAGCAGTTTAATCCTGGATTCGGAATGGGGTGTTTACCTTGTTTCGCCGCTCCGTGTGATTTTCTATTCAGAAAAATTTCTCCAACCGGTTTGAATGACGTGCTCGTCGTGAGGAAGTCACACTATGACGAGCAAAGGTGAAACTCCTTCCTTTGCTTCACCGCGCAGATTATTCGTGGTGCGCAGAGTAATTTCACTCTGGAAAAGACAAGGGCCGTCCACCCCTGGACGGCCCTTACTAACACCAAGCAAACCTTTCGACTACGAAGAGACAGACGCAACTGATTCGATAGCGTTCAAACTCTGTTCGAGTTTTTTTCCGTTTACACATTTGTGACATTTGCGGAGCGGTCACGGAGTCGCTCCGCAGGTTCGATGCGAACCGCTTCTTTCGAAACCGGTCTGTTTTTTTGTGCCACGCACGTGTGGCCGTTCCCCGCAACCTCGCTCATGAAAAACAAAAAAACGTCGTCCTCAAACTCACCGATCACCCGCAAACAAATGATCGATCTTCTCAACGAAGATCTCGCGCGCGAATATCAGGCGGTAATTGCTTATGTGGTCTACAGCCAGACCATGAAAGGCGCCAAATACCTGCACATCGCCAAGGAACTGGAAAAGCACGCGAGTGAGGAACTCGAGCACGCGGTGAAAATTGCGAAGCAGATCGACTATTTCAACGGAACGCCGGTGGTGCAGCCGAAGGAAGTGAAGTTGTCGGCCGATCCCGACGAGATGCTGCGTTTTGATTTGGAAAACGAACGCGTCACCATCGTAAACTACCGCCAGCGTATCCGCCAGGCGGAGGCAATGGGCGAGTTTGCCCTGAGCGAAGTCCTGCGCGAAATCATCGTTCAGGAGCAGGACCACTTCACTGATCTGGCCGATGCGTTGGGCATCGACAATCCGGTGATCCAAGGCTGACGGACACGTTTTTCCGTTAAGGAGAGATCGCGCGAAGCTGACATTTTCGGGCGAGTGTTACTTATTGGTGACGTCGAAAAAATCGGCTCGCGCGCGTCTCTAGAGAGTACTCCCTAGATCATATATCTTGAGCGAGATTTTTCCTCATTTATCCTCC
Organism: Verrucomicrobiota bacterium; assembly: GCA_048498875.1. Lineage (GTDB taxonomy): Bacteria > Verrucomicrobiota > Verrucomicrobiia > Opitutales > Opitutaceae > Lacunisphaera. The sequence goes on along the minus strand of JBEHXD010000057.1, from coordinate 4,679 downwards.
GATCGCTCCGTAACGGTTAGAGGAACGCATGCTGACACCGCACCTTGTCAGGAACATCTCTTTGCCCCCATTAAGCCGTGTATTTGCGGTGTTAGCCGTGTTTGTCCTCGTCCTAGTTTCGGGCGCAAAGGGGAACGAGGAGCCGGATCTTGCCGGCGATAAAAGTACGAAATCGACGGTCACCGCATTGAAGAAAATGAGCGTCGAGGAACTGATGGAGATCGAGGTCACGTCGGTTTCGAAACGCCCGGAAAAACTGATTGAGAGCCCCTCCGCCATTCAGGTGGTGACTGACGAGGATATCCGCCGTTTTGGCGCGACCAGCCTCCCGGAGGCATTGCGACTGGCGGGGAATCTCAACGTGGCGCAACAAAACTCCCACGACTGGAATATCAGCGCCCGCGGATTCAATACTGATCTGGGCAACAAGCTGCTCGTGTTGATGGATGGCAGGACCGTTTACACCCCGCTTTTCTCCGGGGTTTTCTGGGACGCGCAGGATTATCTTTTGGAAGACATCGACCACATTGAGGTGATCAGCGGGCCGGGCGGGACCCTGTGGGGAGCGAACGCCGTCAACGGAGTGATCAACATCACCACCAAGAGCGCCAGGGACACCCAGGGATTGTATGCCGAGACGACGCTTGGGCATGGGTTGCGCGATGCATTCGGACTGCGCTACGGGACAAAGGTGGCACCGGGCACATACGTGCGCGTTTATGGTAAATTTTTTGAGCGGGATGACGGCAAGTATGGTGACGGGAAAACGGCCACCAATGCCTGGCGGATGGGGCAGGGAGGCTTCCGGCTGGATTCGGAAAATGACCAGGGCAATCTCATCACGGTTCAGGGCGATTACTATCAGGCCGACGAACGTCTCGAATCGGGTGGCACCAGCGAGGTTTCAGGGGGAAATCTTCTCGGACGCTGGTCGCGCACATTTTCACCGGACTCGCGGGCGAGCTTGCAGGTGTATTACGATCATACCCATCTGGCGCTGCCCAAACCGGCGACCCAGTTTGTTCCGGCGGGCACGTTGAAGGACGATCTGGGTACCTGGGATATCGATTTCCAACATCACTTTTCGCTCGGCGACCGTAACCTCATCGGATGGGGGTTGGGCTATCGTCTGACCCACGACGTTGTCACCGATGCTCCCAGCCTGGCCTTTGTGCCGGACCGGCTGAATCAAAAACTGGGCAGCGCCTTTGTGCAGGACGAAATCAAACTGGGTGACGCGGTGCGTCTGACGCTGGGGACAAAACTGGAACACAACGACTATACGGGTTTCGAAACCGAACCCAGCATCCGGCTCCAGTGGACCTTGAACGAAAAACAAATGCTCTGGTCGGCGATTTCCCGCGCCGTGCGGACGCCGTCGCGAATCGATCGTGATTTGTATCAACCGACACTTTTGCCGGCGCCGTTCCCCTCGAGCGTACTCGATGGAAATCCCGATTTCGCATCCGAAAAACTGGTTGCCTGCGAACTGGGCTATCGGACCCGGCTGGATTCCCGGGCGACACTATCGCTGGCTGCTTTTTACAACCATTATGACGATGTCCGCAGCACGACACCCTCGGCGCCGGGATTTCCGTCGTTTGGCTTTCCGCTTATTTTTGAAAATAATCTCGAAGGTGACACCTACGGTGTCGAATTGAACTCCACAGTTGAGGTGCTGGAGAACTGGCGAGTGCAGGCCTCGTATAATTACCTCGAAGAGAGCCTGCACGTAAAACCGGGGAAAATCGACTTCAGCAATGCTCTGAATGAAACGGCCGATCCCCGGCATCAGGCAGCGCTGCGTTCGCTCTGGGATTTGCCGAATCACGTTCAACTTGATGCAGCGGTTCGGTGGGTGAATGCGCTGCGAAACAACAACGGACCAACCCCCGGTTCGGTGCCGGCCTACTTTGAACTCGATGTTCATCTGGGCTGGCGGCCGGTTGAAGCCGTCGAGCTGTCGATCGTGGGCCAGAATCTCCTGCACGACCATCACCCCGAATATGGCTTTCCCGGCATAACGCGTGAGGAAGTCGTCCGTGGCATCTACGGCAAAATCGCATGGCGTTATTAACCCTGCTTTTCCCCGGAAGTCTTTTTTCCGGTGCCGGCCGACGGCTGGGGTTTTGGCTGGCCACGCTGGCCGTTTCCACACTGCTGGCCTCAAAGAGTGCGGCGCAGACTGAGTTTAAAGAGTACCAGTTAAAAGCGGTTTTCCTCTTCAACTTCGCGCAATTTGTCGAGTGGCCCGAATTGGCTTTTGCCGGCGAAAAGTCACCGTTGACGATCGGCATTATCGGGGAGGATCCGTTCGACGGCATGCTCGATGACGTGGTGCGGGGGGAACACGCGGGCCAGAGGCCAATCCTTGTCCGGCGGTTCAAAAAAATCGAGGAAATGGGTGAGTGTCAGATTTTGTTTATTGGCAAATCGGAATCAGCCCGTCTTGAGTCGATTCTGGCTTCATTGGGCAGCCGTCCGCTTCTCACCGTGAGCGACGTGGACCGTGCGGCACGGCGGGGCACCATGATCCGGTTTATCACCGACCGGAAAAAAATCCGGCTGCGCATCAATCTCGAAGCCACCAAACGCGTCGGACTGGTGGTCAGTTCCAAGCTCCTGCGGGCGAGCGAAATTGTCACGACGGGCAGGGACCAGCCATGAGCCTTCGCAATACTCCCATTCGTCGCAAACTGATGGTGATGCTCCTGCTCACCAGCGCGGTGGTGATGCTGCTCATGCGAGGCACCTTCTTTACCTACGAGTATGTCACCTTCCGCCGCGAGACCGTGCGACAGCTGACAACCCTGAGCGAAATCATCGCGGCCAACAGCACGGCGGCTCTGGCCTTTGCCAATGAACAGGACGCCAGGGAAACGCTTTCGGCCCTGAGGGCCAATCATGATGTGGTTGCCGCTGCGCTATATGACCAGGAGGGCCATTTGTTCGTCCATTATCCGGACACTCTGGCGGAAACCTCGTTACCCAAGGCTCCGGGAGATGGAGGGTTCAACTTCGACCACTCCCGGCTCACCAAATTCCAGCCTGTGGTGCAGCGGGGACGCCGGGTCGGGATGCTGTATCTGGAACTTGATACGGGAAAGATCACCCGCGAATGGCTGTTTGGATCGCTGGGCATCGCCCTTGCGGTCATGGCCCTGGTGGTCGGGGTGGCTTATTTGCTGGCCCGTTCGCTTCAACGCCAGGTTTCGGTCCCGATTCTCGACCTGGCCGAAATCGCGCGGGCAATTTCGGAAAGAAAGGACTATTCGGTGCGGGCCACCAAGGTGGGGAACGATGAAATTGGCCGGCTGACCGAGGCTTTCAATTTGATGTTGGGGGAAATCGAGACGCTCAATCGCGATTTGGAACGCAGAGTGGTCGAACGAACCAACCAGCTGGCTGTCGCCAATGCCGATTTGAAACGGGAGCGGGCCATTTTCGAAAACATCTTTGAGTCGCTGCCGGGTCTGTTCCTCGTCCTCACGCCCGACTTCAGGATTGTGGCCGCAAGCAATGCGTATTTGACCGCGACCATGACAACCCGCGAGACACTGGTCGGTCGCGGACTGTTTGAGGCCTTTCCCGACAATCCTTCCGATGGGGATGCCGATGGTGTTTCCAATTTGCGCGCCTCCCTTGACCGGGTGTTGAAAACCGCGGCGCCGGATACGATGCCGATTCAAAAATACGACATCCGCCGTCCGGACGGGGTCTTCGAGGAACGTTACTGGAGCCCGGTCAATTCGCCGCTGCTCGGGGTGGACCGGCGCGTGGAATACCTCATTCACCGGGTCGAGGATGTCACGGATTTTGTCCACCAGCGAACGTCGATGCCGGGTGACTCCGAGCAATTGCGCATCAAGATGGAGCAGATGCAGGCGGAAATCTTCCACAGCTCGCAGCGCGTGCAGGAGAGCAACCAGCAGTTGCGGGCGGCGAACGATGAGCTGGAATCATTTTCCTATTCCGTGTCCCATGATTTGCGGGCTCCGCTGCGGCATATCGACGGATTCGCCGGGTTGCTGGTCAAATCGGACGGCAGCCAGCTTTCGGACAAGGGGCGTGGTTATCTCCGCCACATTTCCGATTCGGCAAAACAGATGGGGGTGTTGATCGACGATCTGCTCGTCTTCTCCCGCATGGGACGTTCGGAAATGAAGATGGCGCCCGTGAACCTGCAGCAGCTCGCCAGCGAGATTGTACAGTCGTTGCAGCGTCAGGAAGCCAGGGATCGGGCGATAGAGTGGAAAATCGACGGGCTGCCCACGGTGCAGGGGGATTTCGCCATGTTCCGGCAGGTTTTTGTCAACCTGCTGTCAAATGCCGTTAAATATACGCGGCCCAAAAATCCGGCGCAAATCGAGGTGGGTTGTTTCGACGAGGAGAAGGAGGTCGTGATCTTCGTGCGCGACAATGGCGTCGGATTTGAGATGCAGTATGCCCAGAAACTTTTCGGTGTTTTTCAACGTCTCCATCGCTCGGAGGAATTTGAGGGCACCGGCATCGGGCTGGCCAATGTTCGCCGCATCATCACCCGCCATTCAGGGCGCACCTGGGCGGAAAGCATGCCCGGCGCCGGGGCCACCTTCTATTTTTCACTGCCTAAAAACCGCGAACAAAACCCATGAAGACACTTCGCCGCATCATGCTGGTTGAGGATAACCTAAACGATA
>JBEHXD010000056.1:0-15905 GCA_048498875.1 Verrucomicrobiota bacterium | reverse complement strand
CGCCGCGCACGGTGCAGCAGATGCAGCCGTTGTTCATCTCGAAGATTTCCTCGTCGGACTGGATGACGAGCTGGTTGTCGACACCCACCTCGCCGAACTCGTTCTCAATCACTGCGATTTTCCTGCCGTGTTGCTCGGTCAGGATGCGGTTGAGCAACGTCGTTTTACCGGCACCAAGGAAACCGGTGAGGACAGTGACGGGGATCGGATTGAGAGACATGAAAGGGGAAAGTGAACGGAGAGCGGTAAGCGGTGAGCAATCTAGCAAAGTCGTCAAACGGGCCTTTGCAACCGTCCGATGACGCTTTCTTGGGGCCGGGCTTTTGCGCTTCTCCCCCGCCGTTTCTGTGTGCAGCGTGCGTGTAATTCGGGGCGACATTATGCGTCTCGGAGACACGCATGTCCCTCCTGACCATCGCCTCGCTCAAAAAGTCATTCGTTTCCCCCGAGGGAGGCCGGAAGACGATTGTGGATGTGTCGCAGTTTTCGCTGGAAGCGGGCCGTCAGCTGGCGGTGCGGGGGGAAAGTGGCTCGGGCAAGACGACTTTCCTGCATTTGATCGCCGGGATTCTGGCGGCTGATTCCGGCACTGTGAAGATTGGCGAAAGCGAAATGACCGGGTTGGGCGAGCATGCACGCGATCGGCTGCGAGCACGAAGCATGGGATATATTTTCCAGACCTTTAATTTGCTCCAGGGCTATTCCTGCTTGGAAAACGTGCTCTTGGGCATGGCGTTTGGCCCGGGGGCGGATCGGGCGCGGGCGATTGCGATGCTTGAGCGGGTTGGCCTCGGTTCGCGACTGAATCACCTGCCGCGGCAATTGTCCACCGGCCAGCAGCAACGGGTCGCGGTGGCGCGGGCCCTGGCCAATCGTCCGAAACTGGTTTTGGCGGATGAGCCCACGGGAAACCTCGATCGGAAAAATGCCCGGGAGGCCCTGACGTTGATTCGTGAGACCTGTCGTGAAAATGGTGCGAGCCTGCTGCTCGTCAGCCATGATCCCGAAGTGCTGGGTGCGTTTGAAGACGTGCGGGATTTTGGTGAGATCAATTCGGTGTTGAAGGAGGTCGTGTCATGACGCTGCCTCTGATCGTCCGGCGCAGCCTGCGCCAGCACGCGTTGTCGACGACCATCACCGCGCTGGCCATCGCGCTCGCGGGCGGGCTCCTGATGTCGGTGTGGGTGGTGAAGGAGCAGGCGCAGAAAACCTTCACGCAGGTGAACACCGGATTCGATGCCGTACTCGGCGCGAGAAGTTCGAAACTCCAGTTGGTGCTGAATGCGATTTTTCATCTGGAAGCTTCGCCGGGGAATGTGGCGCTCGCCGACTACGAGTTCATTAAGAAACATCCGGCGGTGAAGCTCGCGATTCCGATCGCGGTGGGCGACAACCTAAAAGGCTTTCGCATTGTCGGAACGCTGCCGGAGTTTTTTAAAAGTGTGGAATATACGCCTGGGAAAAAATTCGCGCTTATCGCCGGACAATTTTTCGACCCCGCGGAAAAAGAAGCCGTGCTGGGGAATTTTGTGGCGCAAAAGCTCGGTCTGAAGGTGGGCGATGAATTTCATCCGTTCCACGGGCTGATTTACGATGAGAAGGAACAGCATGCGGAAACCTACCGCGTGGTGGGCGTATTGGCGTCGTCGAACACGCCGGCCGATAAAGTCGTGTGGATTCCGATGGAAGGACTGCAGACAATGAAGGGTCACGATCCCCGGCTCGCAACCGATGTGAGCGCGGTGCTGATCCAACTGCGCTCGCCGGCGGCCGGGCTGATGCTCGACATGATGTACAACAGGCAGGGCAACCGGCTGACGTTTGCGTTTCCGATTGGCGCGATCATGGCCGAGCTTTTCCAGAAGATCGGCTGGTTCGACCAGGTGCTGACGCTCGTGGCCTATCTCGTGGCGTTGGTTTCCGCGGCTGGGGTGCTGGCGGCGATCTATAATTCGATGACGGCGCGCCGGCGTGACATTGCCATTCTGCGTGCGCTGGGAGCGGGACGTTTTTTGCTGTTCGGTGCGATTGTGATCGAGGCCGCAGTCATCGGGGCGATCGGGATGATCATCGCCTTTGGCATCTACGCGGGAATCGTCTCGGGAGTGTCGGCGGTGATCCGGGCCCAGACTGGCGTGCTGATCGAGGCATTTGTCTACAGCCCCATCATGCTTTGGGCGCCGCTGGGAATGATCGCGCTTTGCGCCCTCTGCGGGCTGCTGCCCGCGTGGAAAGCCTACCGCACGGATGTGGCGGAGAATCTCGCGCCGGTGTCGTGAGGTAAAAGTTTCGGGATTCGCGTGGGTCGGTTTACCGGGTGATATATCCGTCCGCACGGTCAAATGGGAAATAAACCTGGCATTCCCATGTCTGTCATTCTGAGCGCAGCGAAGAATCCATGGGTTTGCGTGTCGTCGAGGATGTGGATTCTTCGCTGCGCTCAGAATGACAGCCGCGAGATTTTTCACTTCGCTCTGCCCGAACTGTGTCATGGATTGCAGGTCCACGGAATAGCAATTGGGTCGCATGTTGTACGCTTCTCTTGCTTCAGGATTGCAGCGCCAGCCCGGCCTGTTGCTTTGAACGCATGAGTACTTTGCCACCGCTTCCTTCCGAGCCACGTCCGGGACTGTATCGTCACTACAAGGGCAACGACTACCGGGTCATGGGACTGGCGCATCATACGGAAACGGAGGAAGTCGTGGTGGTTTATCAGGCGCTCTATGGAGCCCGCGGGCTCTGGGTGCGGCCGGCGGCGATGTTCAATGAAACGGTCGAGGTAAACGGAAAGCGCGTGCCCCGGTTTGCCCGCGTGGGTGACTGACGGGGCGGGCTTGCTTCGGGAAGGGGCGTTTGCGTATAACCAGCGCTCATGTCTGCCCAGGACACTCCTTCCGCCAGCCCGTCGGTTCCGTCGCGCACGATGAAAGTGCGCGACAAGACGGTCGCGCTCGATGGTGAACCCAAGATGGTCGGCATTTTGAATGTCACGCCGGATTCGTTTTTTGACGGACGCCCGGATCTGTCGGCGGAAGCCGCCTTGCAGCGCGCGTTGCAAATGGTCGCGGATGGCGCGGCGATGATCGACGTGGGCGGGCAGTCGACCCGTCCCGGTTACGAAGAGATCAGTGCCGAGGAGGAAATCTCCCGGATTGTGCCGGTGATCGAGTTGCTCGCCGCGAGCATGCCGGTGCCTATTTCTGTGGATACTTACAAGCTGGCGGTCGCCCGCGTCGCGGTCGCGGCTGGCGCCGAGATCATCAACGATATTCACGGCTTCCAGCGGACGCCGGAGCTCGCGGGCATCGTGGCAGGGCACCGGTGCGGAGCGATCCTGATGCACAACGATCCCACCCTTAAATCGCGTACCGGGGATGTGATGGCTGAAATCGCCCGGTTTCTGGAACGCTCAATCGAGATTGCCCTCAAGGGCGGCGTGTCGCGCGACCGGGTGATTCTTGATCCGGGGGTGGGATTCGGGAAAACCCATGAACAAAATCTGGAAGTGCTGGCCCGCATCGGTGAGCTGAAATCGCTGGGATTTCCCTTGATGCTGGGCGCCTCGAGCAAATCGGTGATCGGCAACGTGCTGACGGCGCCGGTCGAGGACCGTCTCGAGGGAACGCTCGCCACGACCACGCTGGCGGTCTGGCAGAATGTGGAATTCCTACGTGTGCACGATGTGCGCGCCAATCTTCGCGCGGCGAAAATGACCGCGGCAATACGCCGCTTGCGGCCGCTTTCATCATGACCGGAAAAATCCATCTGAAAAACATGGCCTTTTATGGCTATCACGGTGCACTCGCCGAAGAAGCCACGCTGGGACAGCGCTTTCTGGTCGATCTTACGCTGACACTCGACATCGCGGAAGCCGCGCGCACGGACAAACTGGATTCGACCGTGGATTACGTCGGAATTTATGCGCTTTGCCGCAAAATCGTCGAACAGGACCGGGTGAAACTCATCGAGACTCTGGCCAATCATATTCTCGACCAAGTGCTCGCCACCTGCCCGCGGGTGATCGAGGCCGCGATCGTCGTGCACAAACCGTCCGTGGCCTTGGGCGGTCCGCTCGATTACGTGGCGATCGAGACTTCGAAAGCACGTGGTTAATCGATCCACGCTGACTGGTCTTCGATATATTTCAGCACCGTCGTGTGTCACCATGCCGGGTTATTGTCATTCTGAACGCAGTGAAGAATCCATGGCCACGAACGTGACGTTATTTGCGCGGACAGGGATTCTTCGCGTTGCTCAGAATGACAGAACTAGGGAAATTGCGGTATTAGGGACGTTTCTTGAGGCTTTATCATGAGCACTGCGTTTCTCGGCCTTGGCTCGAATCTGGGAGATCGCCTGGCACATCTGGCGCTGGCGTTGCGCGAACTGCGCATTCATCCGGCGATTTCGCTCGTGCAGGGTTCCTCGGTTTATGAATCGAAACCGGTCGGTCTGACGGAGCAGCCGGATTTCCTCAACCTGGTGGTGCGGATTGAAACTACGCTTCCTCCGTTGGAGTTACTGGCGGTTTGCCTCCGCATTGAAACGGCACTCGGACGCGAGCGGCGTGAGCGATGGGGTCCGCGCACCCTCGATATTGATCTGCTCGCCTACGACGACGTCGTGCTCGGCGAGGAACGACTCACGCTGCCCCATCCGCGCATGCACGAACGCGGTTTCGTGCTGGTTCCGCTGGCAGAGATTGCGCCCGATTTTCAGGTCGGGGGAACCAACGCCAGCGAGTTGGCATTGCGCGTGGGCAATGAGGGGCTGCGTCCGATTCTTGCGTGGAAGAAAATTCCGCCCGGGGTATCAGTCCGGGTGGAGGAAGTTTCCGGAAGCCTGAAACCCGAGATGATCGCCGCGGGGTTGAGTGACCGCCAGGGATTTTTCTACCTGGATAGCGCGCGCGCCGAGGGTAATGTCCGTCCGGCGTTTTCTTTTATCGGGTTTGATCCCTTTCTCACCTGGGAGGCAAAGGCGGGAACAGTCATCGTGAAACGGGATGGCACCGCGGAGAAAATCGATCGCGAGCCGTTGGATCATTTGCGGGGGCTCTTATCCCGATTTCGGAGTGCGGAGGCGCCGCACGGAATTCCATTCGCGGGTGGCGCAGTGGGTTGTTTCGGTTATGAGTTCGGCACGCGGAGCGAAGGCGTGTTGCCTGCGTCAGCGGAGGTGGGCACTGATTTCCCCGAGGCCTGTTTTGGCTTCTATGATGGCGTCATTGCCTGCGATTTGAGCTCTGGAAAGAATTATCTGGTGGCAAATCCCGTAGCGAATCGGAGCGCTGAAGAAATTTTTGCGGCCTTGCGTGAGGCGATCGAGCGGGTGGATAAAAGTATTCCTGCGGTGGTGAAAGTGGCGTCGCAGAATTCGCATCTGATGGGTGAACCGCAACCGGATATGTCCCGGGACGAGTACCTCCGGCGGGTCAGGGCCGTGAAAGAGTATATCGCGGCTGGCGACGTCTACCAGGTGAACTTGTCGCAGCGGTTCGAGATGGAAACGGCGGAGAAGCCCTATGCGGTTTATCAGCGCCTGCGGGCGTTGAGTCCGGCTCCCTTTGGCGCGTACGTTGATATCGGCGGAGCGAAGATCCTGAGCAGTTCGCCGGAGTTATTTCTGCGGGCGGATCATCACGGCCGCCTGATCACGCGGCCGATCAAGGGAACGCGGCCGCGGGGAAAGGATGCGGACGGGGATCAACGCCTGAAAGCAGAACTGTTATCGAGTGAAAAGGATCACGCGGAACTGTTGATGATCGTCGATCTGGAGCGCAACGATCTCGGACGCGTCTGCCGCTATGGATCAGTCAAGGTCGATGAGCGTTATCGGATCGAAGCCCATCCGACCGTGTTTCACTTGGTGGCGACGATCTCGGGAGAATTGGCCGAAGGAAAGAATTTGTTCGATGGCTTGCGGTCGATGCTGCCGGGTGGTTCGATCACCGGCGCGCCCAAAATCAGAGCCATGGAGATTATCAACGAACTCGAACCCTGCGGCCGTGGCGTTTACACGGGTGCGCTCGGTTATCTCGGTTTTGATGGCAGCTGCGATCTCAACATAGCAATTCGCACGATCGTTTACCGGGACGGCTGCGCTTCCTATCACGTGGGCGGCGGCATCGTCTCCGATTCCGATCCAGAATCCGAGTATCAGGAAACCCTGACGAAGGGGCGTGCCATGCGGGCGGCGTTGACGGGAGAGGGCTTGTCATGAGTGCTGCCGATTCACCCTATTTACCCTATGGCATGTTGAACGCCACGATGCTGGCGCTCGCGGATCTCAAGATTTCGCCGCTCGGTTCCGGTTTCATGACGGGCGAAGGCGTGTTTGAAACCATCCGGGTCGAGGCCGCACGTCCGGTTTTGTTTGAGTCGCATCAGGCCCGCCTGTCCGCGTCGCTGCGGAGTTTCGATGCGAAGGGGTTTTCTTCGCGGGGCGAGCTGCACGTGCGCTGCATGCGCGTGATCGCTGCAAACTCCCTCGTGCGCGGCAGTCTCAAGATCATCGTTTTCAAGGAAGCGGGAGGATGGTCCGAATTGATTCTGGCGCGGCAGCCGGGCTATACGCCGGCCCACTATGAAAGGGGATTTCGATTGAAGACCTTTCCGGGGGATTTTCGCGTCGATCCGATCAATGGACTCAAGTCGCTCAATTACCTGCGCAATACCCATGCGCGCCGCGCAGCGGTGGCGGCCGGATTCGACGATGCGTTATTTATCGGCCCGCAGCAACAGGTGCTCGAGGGAGCCGCCACGAATGTTTTTGTCGTGAAAGATCGCGTCATCCGCACCCCTCCGCTCAGTGCTTGGATTCTCCCGGGAGTGATGCGCGGGGCGATCATTCGGAAATTCGATGCCGGAGTCCGTGAGCAGGAGGTGACGCGCGACGATTTGAGGCAGGCGGATGAAGTCTTTGTGACCAACGCCCTGCTCGGGATCATGCCGGTGGCTGCCGTGGATGAGCAGGGATTCGATCTCGCGCAAAATCCCGTCACGCGATCGCTGATGGCGAAAGTGGCTACACTCGCCGAGTGAGAAAAACGCGGCGGATGCGGCCAATGCGGCAATTTGGACGAGGCGCGGGGCTCCGATGAGTCGGATGTAATAAAAAAGGCCCGCATCGGGTCGATGCGGGCCTTCGATTTAACTGCCGGGCGGTTTATCTCCCGCAGCAGGCTGCGCCGGGACTGCAGCAGGCGGCACCGGATTCACAGCAGCCGGTCGCAGCAGGCATGACGGTGGCATTGACGGTTGAGAAACCGGGTGAGGCCAACGCCACGAGCGCGAGCAGGAGGATAACGAGGGATGATTTTTTCATGATAATAATGATTTTAAATGGATTGGTTTTTAACTGACACAGACGACGCAGTGGCGTGGGGGAGGCAATGGCGGGGGCTCGTTGCGCGGCGGAGCCCATGAGTCTGCCAGGGTTATCCGGCCGATGTTTGTCGGGGTAATCACGTGATCATCGCAGGCCGCCAAATCCGCGATCTGGCTGACAAAGGAGCAGCCCAAAAGAAACGGGCATGCCGGACCGGACGTGCCCGGTGAAGGCGAGTGCGAAGGGCAGCACGCCTGCTCAGCTGTGCAGCAGGGAGACGGCGATGAAGAAAACCCGTTTAACCCCGCGGATGACACTTGCGCCGTGACGGCGTAGATCACCGCAGTCAGAATAAAAGCCAGACGACGCATGTGACTTTTTAGCGGGGCATCCCGCCGAGGCGGGCAGTGGGTTTAAGCGCCGTGACGCGGTTGTCCGCAATGAGCGTGGAGGGTTCGCACAACTCCAACGGCGGGGCGTTTTTTGCGCGAAGCCGGGCTTCGGTTTCAGCGCTGGCGGCCGTGAAGGCGATGCCATCGCGTTGGAGATCGGCGGCGGTGGCCGGGAGGGAGCGGGTTCCGGGGGGCGATTGATACCAACCGGGCTCCGATCCATCAACGGGCAGTTCGTCCCGGACTTTCAGAATGGTGAACATGCCGCCCATCGTGATCGCGTCGTACTGGCCCTTGCTGCTGATCATGGGCAGGGAATTTGCCGGGTTGGCCATGCCCATTTCTCCCATGGTGCCCATGCCGGTGTCGCCCATCGTCATGTAGCCCGGGACAAGCCCGCTGATTTTTTCGTCGAGGCCGCGTTTGTCGATGCCGATGAAATTTCCGAATTTGTGGCCCATCTGGGTCATCGCGTGATGCAACATGTGGCAGTGCAGCACCCAGTCGCCCGGCTCGCTCGCGATGAATTCAACCGTGCGGGTACTGCCGGTAGGCACGTGCACCGTCACTTCCGGCCATTGATGGGCCTCGGGGATTTCCCCGCCGTCGGTGGCGACGACTTTCATGATGGCGCCGTGGAGATGAATGGAGTGATGGCTCATCGCGCTCAGGTTACCCAGGCGGAGGCGGACGCGTTCCCCTTTTTTTGCGACGAGAGTCTGGGTCCCCGGAAAGCTGCGGGCGTTCATGGTGAACACATTGAAATCGGTCATCTCGTTCGGATCCGGACGGCTCGCGCCGACTTCGATTTTCCATTCGCTCAACAGAATGGCATAATCACGGTCCGGCGGAGGTGAGGCCGGGCTTTTCGGATGAATGATGAACAAGCCGATCATGCCGAGTTGCATTTGCGTCATCTCGTCGTGATGCGAGTGATACATGTGCGTACCGTGCTGGCGGAGCGTGAACTCGTATTTGTAGGTTTCACCGGGCTGGATCGCCCTTTGGGAAACTCCCCCGACGCCGTCCATGCCGCTGGGCAGCAGGATGCCATGCCAGTGCACGGTCGTGGCGGCCGCGAGCCGATTGGTCACATACACACGAACCCGGTCGCCCTCGACCGCCTCGATGGTCGGGCCATGTACCCGCCCGTTATAGCCCCAACAGTTTGCGACCAGCCCCGGGGCGAATTCGTGCGTCACCGGTTCGGCGATAAGATGAAACACTTTGACGCCGTCGACCCACTTCCAAGGCAGGGTTGTCCCGTTGGGAGTCACGACCGGCCGGTAGGAGCCGCTTCCTTCCGGGGGCGTGAAGAGTCTGGTCGTGCCGTTGCTGGTGATTGGGCGCTTGTCACCGGCCGCCAGCAGTTGGGCCACGGGAGAAAGCAGTGCGGCGCCACCGGCGAGGGTGAGGAAATTTCTTCGACTGAGGGAAGATGAGGACATGGGAAAGGAAGGTTAGTGGGCGGGATAATCGGTTCCCGGTGACGGGAGTTTGATGGGGTCGGTGCGCTCTGCGGCCGGGGAGGCGAGGCGTTGGCCGAGCGCCCGTTCAAGCGCGACGCGGGCGAGCCAGTAATCACGCAAGGCTGCGATGGCCTCGCGTTCCGTGGCTTGCTGCTGTTCCTTGGCAGCCAGCAGTTCGTAGACACCTTTTTGCATGGCGTTGTAGTGAAGCAGCGATTCGCGCAAAAGTGCCTCGCGCTGGGGAAGCAGGGTGCGTTGATAAAACTCCACGGTTTGGCGGGCAACTTCCAGAGCGGCGCTGGCCGAGCGAACTTCCGATCCGATTTCGGCGCTCAACGCCTCGGCCCGATCGGCCGCCTGACGCGCTTCCGCGGCAAGGCGTGCGAGTTCGGGCTGGCCCTGGTCGAAGAGTGGCAGTTCCAGGCTCGCGCGCGGGCCGGTGAGTTTTTCCCCGGCGGATTCGCGTTCCGTGTCGATCCCGATGGACGACATTCCGGTTAGGAGTCGCGTGCGCTGTCTGGCCTGCAAGGTTTGCTGGGCCGTTGCCACCTGCGTTTGCAGGGCCGCGAGATCCAGCCGGCTGGCCCGGGCGGTCGCCTCGCTGTTTTCCGGGAGAGGGTCAGTGGCCGGCAAGGCGGGTAGCGAGCCCGCAATTTTCCAGTGAATTTGGCCGGCGTTGAGACCCAGCAGGCGGTTCAATTTTTCCCGTGAGGCGATCACCCCGGCTTTTGCCTGGGCCAGCTGGAGCTGGGTTTGTTCGGCGGAAATCCCGATCTGACCAAATTCAAGCTGGCTGATGTTTCCCGCGTCGAATTGCCGGCGGGCCACGTCGGCGGTGGCGCGGGCGACTTCATCGGAAACGGCGAGCCGCTCGCCCAGTTGCTGCTGCGCGAGTATTTCGTAGACCGCGCCTCGAACCTCGGCGACGAGGACGAGGATCTCGTGGCTTGCCCGGTACTGGGTCTGAAGGAGATCGTTCGCGGCGGCGCGTTTGCGGGCGGGAAGCAGCAGGGCGTCGAAGAGCGGCGCGCTAAGACCAAACTCCACATTCGGTCCGCGGGGCGCGTGATCGGGCCAGCGGACACTGGCGTCAAAAGCCGGATTGGGCAGACGGGTAGCGGCGGCGAGGCGCGCTTGGGAGAGGCCCAGCTCCTCGAACGTCGCACGCAAGGTGCGGTTGTTGAGCAAGGCGATGTTCACGGCTGCATCGATCGTGAGATCGCTAGCGAGGATTTCTTTCACGGCAGCGTCCGCCGCGGCGCGATCGTTCTCGGTCAATGGCCAGCGGACGTCGACACCAGCGTGCTGGTTCGCCTGTTGCTGCACGCTGGGGAATGCGGCCTGTGGTTGCGACGTGGCGCATCCGGCAAGGAGCAGCAGAGCGATGGAAAAAATAAAACGGACTGGGAAATGCATGGAGAAAGGCGTTCGGGAAACGTTGCCAAAAGTGCGGACGTGCGGCGGGGAGCATGCAGGGGCGCGATATATTCATCGAACCGCCGCAAGCATTCCGGCTGGTGGAAAATGAGGCAGGCCGGACGCGGGCCCACCTCCGGCCCGAAATCAAATCAGGAAACTGCAGTGCGCCTTGAACAACGGTACTGGCGCGACGGACGCGGAGCGGGGAGGGCAAAAAATCCGGGTGGGCGCAGAGGAGCTCTGCGCTGGGAAAAGGTAATTGATCGCCAGCCGGTAAGTGCGGACCGCTTTTTTATGAGCAGTCGAGAGCGGCTGATTCGGCTGCTCGGCGAGCAAATGAGTTAAGGCACAGGCGGCCGGTGGCAGGCCGCAGTCGCGATTCCCACAGGTGCTGGTTTTCTCGCAGCAGGAACACGTGTTTCCCGACTGAACGCCCAAATCCACCGGTGACACCTGCGCGAGCGCAGTGCCAACCACGAGAATGAGGAGCCAGACCAGACGTTTCATGTGGAGACAATGAGTAATTAGGAGAGACGTTGGGGCAATGTTTATTCCAAGGCTGACTTCACGGTAGGGCGGACTATCCACTACTGTCCGGTTATATATCTTTGAAGAGGAGTTGATTGGAAGAAGTGATGGAAGAATTGGTGAGCGTGTTGTGCGAAAACAGATCGGGGAGAGGCACCTGTTCGAAGGCGGCGACGCTGAGCACTTGCAGGATTTGGTGCATGGAGTGCGGGAGAGCCCAGCGTTTTTTTGCGATCGCCACGAGGGTGTAGACGCAGATGGCCGACCACAATTGGATGCGCACGGCGTTGAAGGACAGGCCGAGAAAGCAACGCAGACGCAGATTGTATTTGATCCATTTGAAGAACAGTTCGACCTGCCAGCGTTGGCGGTAAAGTTCAGCGATCGTCAGGGCCGGCAACTCGAACTGATTGGTCCAGAAAACCAGGCTGAGTTGATGCTGCTGATCGAAGTAGCGGATACGGCGCAATCGCTCCGGATACACTCGCCGGGGCGCGGTGTTGGCCAAAAAGACGCGTTGATCGCAACGCAAGCCGGTCGAGCGATCGACGGGATGCGACTGGTTGACGGTGAAGCGCACATTGCATTTGGCGCGGGTCACGAAGAACGCGCCCTGAAGGTGCATGCGATAGAAAGTGGCGAAATCCTGATAGCCGCGATCCATGAGATAATAGCTGCCCGCTTCCAATGGCAGTTCCTGGAAGATCGCGGTCTCGTAGCGTTGCGCTTCGGTGATGCGGACAAACGCCGGGATATGGCCACGGAGATCCAGCAAGGTATGCAATTTGACCGCGGCGTCGCGGCCGGTCCAGTTGGCCCAGGGACAGAGCGCAAAGCTCAGATCGATGATGGAGGCATCGAGAGCGTAAATCGATTCGATGTCCGCTAGGCCACTCGGTTCGCTGGCGTACAATCCTCTGGCTTGACGCATGAGATACTCAGCGAGTGCCGCAAATATCCGCCAATCCCGCCGTTCATTGGCGTCGGCCAAGGTGCTGCGTGCGACTCGTTGCCTAAAGCCCAAGTGTGGCCGCAACGCGGGCCGGGCATCGAGACAAAGCACCAAATCCCGCAAGCTCTCGCGAAAGGTGACCTGCGCGAACGCCATCGCCAGAAAGTGCTCCCACGTACTCAGTGTCCGGCTCGCTCGTCGCAGCGGAAACCGGGCGCTGATCCGCGCGAATTGCTGAGGGTGAATGGGAGCTAGCAGTTGAGAGAAAATCGGCGCGCCAAGGTTCATCTGCGCCACCAACTCCCATCCCCATCGCTTGTCAGCGCCAAACCGCTCACACCCTCTCCGCTTCCTAGCCGCCTCTTTCCACGCCACTAACAAAACTTACTCCACTCCTTAACCGGACAGTAGTGGCGGATTATCCCTAATCCGCCGTGTAAGGTGTCCGATGGCGTCAATGCATTCGCGAATCCTGACGGCGCATTAGGGATAATGCGCCCTACCCCAAGGCATATGCCGAGCTGGGGCTCGGCGGTCCCGGGAATGGACGTCGATTTCATCAGCGGGTCATCGCGATTTTTTGGTCGGGCGTGGACCAGTCACCGCCGATCGCTTTCACGAGGGCGACGCTGGTGGTGAGCCGCTGGGCGGCGAGTTGGGCGGAGGCGCGCTCGGTGATGAGCACGGTGCGTTGCGCGTCGAGGACCTCGAGCAGGTTCACGAAACCGGAGTCGTAGCGTTTTTGCGCAAGTTCACCGGCGCGGCGCGCCGAGGCGACCGCACGGTCCTGGGCCTGCGCCTGCTCATTGAGCAGGCGCGTGGCGGTGAGGGCATCCTGCACTTCGCGAAAGGCCATCAACACGCGCTGGCGGTAAATAGCCACCGCTTCCTCGTACGCGGCGCGACTGCGCTCGAGATTCGCCTTGTTGCGACCGCCTTGGAAAATCGGCAGATAGAGCGACGGTCCAATCGACCACAGGCGCGAGTCTGAATGAGTCAGACGATCAATATCGCCACTCGCCCACCCGGCTCCACCCGTGAGTGAAATCGCCGGAAAGAATGCGCCTTTGGCCACGCCGATCCGGGCGTTGGCGCCGGCGAGGGTGCGTTCGGCGGCGGCGACGTCCGGACGACGCTCGAGCAACTGGCTCGGCAGACCAGCGGGAATCTGCGGTGGTTGCACGTCCAGCGCCGCGGCAGGTGTGGACAGCTGAAAGGTCGAAGCCGGTTCACCCACAAGAACCGCCAGCGCGTTTTGCACGGCTGAATAACGATTCGTCAGCGCGGCCGCCTCGGCTTCGGTCGAAGCGAGTTCTGTTTCCGCGCGGGCAACATCGAAGTCCGTGGCGGCACCCAGGCCGCGACGCGAATTGATCAGACGCAGCGTCTGGCGCCGGGTCTCCACGCCCTCCCCCACCAGTTTCACCTCGGTGGCGAGGCCGCGTAGCGAAAAATAGTTCGCCGCCACCTCGGCAGTGAGCGCGAGCCGGACTGATTCGAAGATGGCCGCACTGGCGTCCGCGTCGGCACGGGCGCTTTCGACCTGGCGGCGCACGCGTCCGAACAAATCGATTTCCCACGACGCGCCCAGGGCGGCGCGATACGTCGTGCTCTGCGCGTTCGGCAGCGCATTGTCGACGGTCCCGGAATTCCGTTCGCGCACGAGCGAGGAATTCAGCGCGACATCGGGAAAATATCCGCTGCGGGCGAGACCGGCGGCGGCGCGGGCTTCATCCACGCGGGCCACCGTGGCGCGCAGATCCTGGTTCGCCGTGAGCGCGCGGGTCTCGAGGTCGTTGAGCGTCGTGTCGCCATAGATTTTCCACCAGGCGCCGCGATCATTCGCGTCGGCAGGAGTGGCGACTTTCCATGAGGTGGCATCCGCCGGCGCGTCGCGATATGTTGCAGGCGAAGTCACGGTCGGACGTTGATAATCGGGACCAACCGCAGGCAGCGCCGCGAAGGCGGATGCGGTGGTCGTGAGAGCTAAAAGAAACGTTTTCATAATTGAATCGTGGCAATTGGTTTTCCGGCACGGGGGGCATGCGTCGCCCGGCCGTATCAATTTTTACTTAGTGCATGCCGCCGCCGGCGCGGATCAGTTCGCCCGTGAGCCAGCCGGAATCGTCGGAGGCGAGGAAGACGGCGATACTGGCGATATCCCTGGGCTGACCGGTGCGGCCGAGCGGAGTCTGGGACAATGCCCACTTCTCGAGATCGGAGCCGATCACCCCGGCGGTATGCGTGCCTTCGGTCTCGATGACGCCTGGATTGAGGGCGTTGACCCGGATTTTCCTCGGCCCGAGTTCCTTCGCGAGCACTCCGGTGACGGCATCCACCGCGCCCTTGGTGCCGGTATAAACCGCACTGTTGGGCGGCGTGATGGCCGTGACCACCGAGCCGACATTGATCACACTGCCGCCGGTCGCGGGGAAAAGCTTCACCGCTTCCTGCGTGGTGAGGATCAGGCCGAGCACGTTGATGTTGAAATGCCGGTGGAAATGTTCCGGCGTGATGGCTTCAAGCGGCAGGAACTCGTAAACGCCCGCGTTGTTCACGAGGATGTCGAGTTTGCCAAACGCCTTCTTTGTCCCGTCGAGGAGGCGGGTAATGTCGGCCGGCTGGGCAACGTCGCCCTGAATCGCGACGGCCCTGCCGCCGGCGGCGGTAATTTCGGCGACGACTTTATCGGCACCCGCTTTGCTGGAGGCATAGTTGACGACGACGGAGGCACCGGCGGCGGCGAGTTGGACGGCGATGGCAGCGCCGATACCTTTGGAAGCACCGGTGACGAGAGCGACTTTACCGGCGAGTTTTTGAGAAGAGGAGGACATGGTGAGGAGGGTTAGTTGAGGGTTGAGAGATGAGAGTTGAGGGAAAATCAGGCGCGGGCGGGAACCGCCGTGTCAGCTTCCGGCGCGACGGATGAGCGCCGGAGCGTATAGGCGAGAAGACCGAAGGCGGTGAGTTCGCAAGCGGCGGCGACCCAGCCGAGGCCGGTGAGCGCGTGGTGGGCGACGACGAACGAGCCGAGCACGGCCCCGATGGAGACGCCGATATAGCCGGCCGACGCATTCAGTGAGAGTGTGATGGGGGCGAGCTTGGGATCCATCGCCACCAGGCGCATCTGTTGCGCGGCGGGAAACGAAAATCCGACCAGACCCCAGAGTCCGATCGCGGGCAGGATCACCCAGCGGGCGGTCCCGGGAGCGAGCGTTTCCGCGGCCACCGAGAGAACGGAAAACAACACCGCGAGGCCCAGCAGCACCGTGCTGGTGACCCGATCAGCCCCGATCCGGTCGGCGAGCGAACCCGCCGCGAGATTGCCGATGGTGGCCCCCACGCCGAAAACAAACAGCACGATGGCGATGGACGAGCCGGTCAGGCCCGTCGACTGCTGCATGAACGGCGCGATGTACGTATAGATCGCATACACGCCCGTCATGAAGCCCATCATGACCAGCAGTGCGCCCAACACGTCGGGACGCCGCGCGACCGCGATCCGTTCACCCAGGGTGGCGGAACCCGTGCTGCGCGACGGCGCCAGCACTGCGGCCACGCCCACGAAGGTCGCGAGCGCGAGTCCCCCCGCGAGCAGGAAGATGCTGCGCCAGCCGAAGTGTTCGCCCACGAGCACGCCGAGCGGCACGCCCACGAGGGTCGCGACGGTGAGACCGGCGTAAATGATCGAGAGCGCGCGACCCCGGTGTTCGAGCGGCGACACCGCGACGGCGTACGCACTCGCGGCCGGCATGAAGGCTGCGGAAGAAAGCGCGAGACCGATGCGGGCAAGGAACAAGGTCGCATAACTGTGCG
>JBEHXD010000055.1:0-16111 GCA_048498875.1 Verrucomicrobiota bacterium | reverse complement strand
GATTACCGCCGGACAATTCCTTCACGGGACGTTCGCCCGTTGTGGTTTTGATTTTCAACTCGTCAATCCAGTGGGTGACTTCATCGCTTCGCCGGCGGGAATCGATCAAGCCCAGCGATCCGCACAGCCGGTCGAGCACGCCGACCAGGGTATTTTCGCTGATCGATTGGGGCATGACGAGTCCCAACGATAACCGGTCTTCCGAAACATAGCCGATGCCGGCGCGAATGGCGTCGCGGTTGCTAGCGAAGGCGACCGGTTTGCCCTCGATGCGAATTTCTCCGGCGTCCGGCGGGTTCATCCCGAAGAGACTCAACGCCAGTTCTGTGCGCCCCGAGCCGAGCAGGCCGGTGATGCCCAGGATTTCCCCGGGACGAACGTTTAGCGTAATGTCGGTGTACTGCCCGCGACGAGTCAGGCCGCGCACGTCGATCACCGGTTCGACTTTTTGGGTGAAAGGAGGCTTAAGCGACGCCACGTGTTTTTGTCCGGAGATAAGTTCGCCCAATTGCGCGCGCTCCAGCTCGGCCATGGCAAACGTACCGACGTTGCGCCCATCGCGTAGCACCGTGACCCGGTCGCCGATGCGCAACATGTCGTCGAGCCGGTGACTCACCAGCACGGTGGCGATGCCTTGTGCCTTGAGCACGCGAATCGTGGCGAGCAAGGCGTCTGCTTCCTGATGCGTAAGCGAAGCGGTGGGCTCGTCCATCACGACCAGCCGCGCGTCGGTGGCGAGGGTGCGGCAAATGGCCACCAACTGTCGCGAAGCGATCGGCAAATCCTGGACCAGCGCGTCCAGCGGAAGTATCACGCCGAGCCGGACCATCGCAGCCTCCGCTTCGCGACGCATCGCCGCGGTGTCAACCCATCGCACCGGGCGGCCCGGATGACGGTGAAACGCGATGTTCTCCGCGACGGTGAGATTGGGAAACAGCGACAGATCCTGATAGATGATCTGCACGCCCGCGGCCTGCGAGGTGGCGGGGAAGAGTTGCCGGTGCGATTCGCCGGCGAGCACGATCCGGCCGGAATCGGGCACGAGCACGCCGGACAAAATTTTGATCAGCGTGCTTTTGCCGCAGCCGTTTTCGCCCGCGAGGCAGTGAACTTCTCCCGGTTGCACCACAAAATCCACCGCGGACAACGCCTGCACGCCGCCGAAGCGGCGGCTGATCTCCCGCATCTCCACCAGCGTTGGCGTGGCTTCGGAGCGACGCGATGGGCCGGGGTGAGCGCGCTGGTCCATGAAGCCGGCGATCAGAGTCCGAGCGCTGCGAATTCCTCGATCGTGTCGCGGTTCAACGAGTGAATGCGATCAAAGCGGATGACATGGTGTTCCGTGTCGACCTTCGCTTTACCGAGGCCCGGAATTTCGAGGCCGTCCTGGATGGGTTTTCCATCGACGATCATTTTCGCGAGATAAACCAGGGCGTAGCCGGCTTCCCGGGGGTTGAAGAAAAATCCCTCGGCGATCGCGCCTTCCTTGAGGAGCTTGCGCCCTTGGGCCGGCGAAAATCCTCCGACGACCGTCACCTTGCCGATGAGGCCGCGTTCCTTGATGGCGCGCGCGGCGCCGATCGGTCCCTGGCTGCCGAAGGTCAGGATGCCCTTCAAATTCGGATGCGCGAGCAGGGCGTCGCGGGCGGTGTTGAAACTGTCATCCACACTCTCGGCGACACCGAAGCGATCCGCGACGAGTTTCATTTTGGGATAATGCTCCTTCTGGTAAGCGATAGCGTAGTCGGCCCAGAGATTGTGCAACGGCACGGTGAGCGAGCCCACATAGACGATATATTCACCTTCGCCGTTCATCGCCTCGGCGAGACGGCGCAAATTTTTTGCCGCGTACTCCTGGTTATCCATCATCTCCAGATCCCACGCGGCGCCTTTTTGATTGGGCGATTCGTGGGTGATGACGGTGATGCCGGCGGCGCGGGCGCGGGCGAAAACCGGTTCGAGCGCCGTGGCGTCATTGGGCACGACCCCGATCACTTTGACTTTTTTCGCGATGAGATCCTCCACGGCCCGGACCTGTTGTGCGGGATCGGCGGTGGTGGGGCCGACCATCGTGGCGGGCAGGCCGGTTTCCTTCGAAGCTTGTTGCATGCCTTTTTCCATGACCGAGAACCACGGAATGCCGCCGATCTTGACGACCACGGCGGCTTCGTCGCCTGCGGCGAACGACGGGAGGGCCGACGCGGTACAAACGAGCACAAGGCCCGCAGCAGTCGCGAGGCGACGGACAGAATTCAGTGGGGTAGGCATGAGTGGGGTAAAGGATCCGATTTTCGAAAGGCAACCGACGGAAACACCAATTCAAGTTCCATAACGCCGCTCGGGTGTCTAGCCCCTTTTCGTGGGCAGGGCGGGCGGATTTCTGCCGTCAGCGTTACGGTTCGCCGCGCCGGCCCGAGAGCACTCGCATCACCAATCGTTTGCCCGGGGATTTGCTGGTCGAATCGATCGTGAGACCAACGAAGCCCGCCATCGTTTGCAGTGGCGGGCTGGCGGGCGTGAAGTAGAAGTGGCCCTGCGCTTTCGTTTTTGAGAGAAAGCGGTAGGGCACGCCATACACCGGCTGGCCGGGGAGATCCCAGGCCCGACCGTCCTCCTTCTCCATCTCGGGCCAGACGAGGTTGGTAAATGCACCCGAGAACAGGGAAGGGGAATCCGCCATCTCGTGCGTGATGTCCGCCAGGCCCTCGGTTTTGAAGGCGAGGTTGCCGAACTGAACGATCGCATAGATGGCTTCGGCGTACGCACGTTCGTCCGCTTCGGTGAAACCCGCCTCTTGTGCACGGGCTTTGGTGGCGGTCATTTGCTCTTCAGAATACTTCGGGCGGAACATCAGGGAAATTCCCGGGTTCTTTTTTCCTGCGGCCCGCAGACGAAGTTCGATTTCTGCCATGGGCGCCAACCCGTGCTCAAGATAGTCCTTGGTCGCGAGCACGCGGGCATGCGTGACGTGCGGGGTTTCTTTTCCCGTGGCAGGTTCAGTGAACGGCCCATGGACATCGATCTCCAGGGCAACGGGTATTTGCTCAAAACTGAATTCGTGGGCGGTGTCGGTTTTTAACGAGGATTGGAACAGGCTGAGAATTCCCAGTCCGGTCCCGGGTTTCGATTTTGCTTCGCTCGCGGTTAAGGTCGCGGAGCGGAATACCGCCAACCACTGGTGGGTGGTTTTTTCGTCGATGATGGTGAAAAGCACCGTGAGCTGATCGCCGGCGCGGGCCTCGCGGTGGTCGCTGAAGATAAAACCATCCAGCGCGATTTGATGGGTGCCGGCGTAGCTCACCAAGGAGGGCAGGGGTGATACTTTGATCGGTGAAAGCGGCGACGAGGCTTCGGTCGCCCGCACTGTGTTTCCGATTACAGCAAGGAATAGAAAAACCAAAATAAGGTGGCGCAACACGGAACAGATAACACCGGCCAAATCGCGAAGTGGCAAATTTGTTCGATGACCGCGAGGTGGAGCGCGACCTCCGGGCGCGCCTGTTTTGGGATGTCTCTTCAACCGCAAATCAGCGCGCCGGAGACTGCGAAAAAGGCGCGGAGTATTTCCTGACGAAGTCGAGAACCCGTCTGGCATATTCCTGTTGGGCGAAACCATACAGATCAACATGCGCCGCGTCTTCGACCAGCCAGAATTCCTTCGGTGAGGGAGCGGCCTGGAAAAGTGCCCGCGTGCTTTCGGACAAGGTGTGCTGATCGTTTGCGCCACCGAGAACAAATACGGGGCATTTCAAAAATCCGATGTGATCGATCGGCCGGACTTTTTCGATCGATAGACCGAGCCGCCACTCGGCGAAGGGAATAAAGAACGCACCGGCGAGCCAGCCGGGCAGATGCACGTCCTTCCGGAATCGACGGTCGATGGCGTCACGCAATGTCGGATACGCGCTCTCCACAATCACCCAGCGAACCCGCTGAGGCAGCTTTTCGGCGGCAAGCAGGAGAGTAGCTCCTCCCTGCGAAACTCCGAGACAGCCGATCTCTTGGAACCCTTTTGCCTGGAGATAATCGAGCGCGCCGAGCAGGTCATCAGTCTCAAGAAAACCGGCGGAGGCTTTGTTGCCTTCACTCAGTCCGTGGGCGCGAGCGTCGTACAGCAATACCGCGTAGCCGGCGTCATGGAACAGTCGGGCGCGGGCAATTACCTGCCGTCGACTCGACCCATTGCCGTGGAGTAGCAAGACCGCCTTGGTGGTGTTTTCATGCTGAACAAACCATCCGGAAAGCGTGAGTCCGTCGCGGGCTTTGAAGGAAACTGTATTCGTCGCTGCTGAAAGTTCGGCGGGAATCTCGCCCGGATTCCGTCGGGGCGGATTGGTCAGATGCCACGCAAAGAACGCGGAAATCACCACATATCCGACCAGGGCGACAACCAGGCCGCCCAGACCCCATTTCACGGTTCGCATCGTCAATTGGTCGCAAGGCAAACCCCGGGCGGGAACGGATCAAACTATAAATCGTCGATCGACGATTCCCCGGTCATCCATTTGAGTTCCGTGTCCCTCATGAATTGCGTCGGCCAGACGGCGTCGGCTTGGGCGAAATCCACGCCGGCGAAGGCAATGATCTCCCGGCAGTACGCGTCGATTTTCTCCCAGGAATGCCCGGTGAGGAGTGTTTGGATATTCTCCGGAAATCCAGTTGGACGTCGCGGGGCGGATTCGGCGACGCGCAGCAGCCACTTGTGATAGGGATAAAGCAGCTGGTTTTGCGCGAGTACGATCCGGCTGCTGAAGAGCGTGATTTTCTGCAGGGCGAGAAATATCAGGTACTGGTTTTTCTGCCGCACGGCTTCGCTGTAATACCAACGCCACGCCAGCAACTGGGCGATGAAGCGGGTGGTGCGGGCGGGAATTTCGGCGATCGGATAACGGACGATTTCAGCGAGAAGGTCTTCCAGCCCTTCCAGTTTGGAAAACAGAATGCGACTGTCTTTGAACGCGTAACGCGCCGGATCACTGCCCCGGTTTGCGACCAGATGGAGAAATTCCACGTCCATGTATTTCCCGTCGATGTAGCCGTCATAAGTGCAAAGTGACCGGTTGTTATAATGCAGCCGGCCGCTCTGCTTGCGTTGTTGAAACTCGTCTGCGTCGAGGATGATCGCGATATCGATGTCCGAATCGGGCTTGGCGAAGCCGTGTGCGAGCGAGCCTCCGAGCAGGAGGGCGAGCACGGCCTGATCGCGCTCGAATTCAGCGACAACGTTGCGAAGGGACGCGGCGTGATGGGGACTCATCGCGGGCAGGGGGGTAGCTGGCATGGCGGTGCGGTAAGGGTGCGGGAATTTCGATCGCACCCAAGAGCACGAAGGAAACTGGCAAAATCCGGACGTTTGTCGGGAAGACTTTTGTTCTAACCATGCAGCAAGCCGAGCGGAGGCTCGGCGGCCCGTACCTCGCCGTCGCCGTTTTAGATCGAACGACGCGATCAGGGTGTCTCGGCGACGAGTTTTCCGTCGCGGACAAAATAGAGCTTGGTGCCGGTCGCTCGTGCGCGCGCGGCAGCGGCCTTGGCGGCGCGGCGCATGGCGGCGTTAATCCCTTTGGTGCGGGCGTCCAGCTTGGAAGTGGCGGCGGATTTCATGGGTGACGGGCGAGAAAGGAAGGCGGGTAACTGGTGGCGTCGTAAAGCCACCAAGCGTGGCAAAGCGGACGGTACACGGTCTCGAAGTTTCGCCAACTCCGAATAAAACGCCGTCGTACGTCCGCCGCAGGCACAGGGTGTCCGCCCTGTCGCACCCGGGCGGCCACCCGCTTCAGCGCTACTTCCGGCGTGTCGAGCCGCAGGTAAACGAGTTCAATGCGGTAACCGTCATCCTTACATAACGGGGACGGCATGACCATTTCGGTCGGGCCAAATCGCTTCAGGAGAGATTGAACGATTTCGAACCCAAGCCGTCTGACATTGCCATACCCCCATGCACTTCGGCCTGATTTTCCCCGCCCTCTGCGTCCTCCTCGTGTTGCTTGTCATGGTGGATTGTCGAGCCTGCGGCCGCGATTGAGCTAGGCGGTTCGGGTGAAGCGCGCCTGGAGTGTTTGGAGCATCCCCGGCCACTCTTGTGCAATACCTCCAGCTCCTCTTGGTGTGTATATACTTAACACTGGAGATCGCTTTGCGGTGCGCAGGCTTGCTGATCGGTGGTCTCTATGGACTCTTTCAGGGGGTGATCCTCAGTCCACTGTCCGCCAAATCGGGGCAACCTCAGCATGACCCCTTCGGTCGGTCCCCGACTTGGCCATTCAGATCGCCCTCGGATCACTTATCTTTCAATTTGGAAACCAGAAACTTCGAGGAAAGCGGATTCTGTTTTAGGGCGAGAGCAAAAAACGGCATCGAAGTCGCGCCTGCGTATGGTTTTTCCAGCCATGTTATTTCGCACCTGGCATCCTGCCGTGTGGATGATGCAATCCGCGATTTCGAGACCCGGTTCTGACGAGGATTTCGGAAGCGCAGAACATGTTTTTGGAATTTGTGCTCTGGACTGAGATACGGGCTGGAATTGGGAGAAACCGTGGTTGAGGGCTTTATTAAGCCGCTCCGAATCCTCCCAGATAATATTCACGGCGGTAAGAGGAACGTTTTTGAGTAGGTCTTTGATCTGCTTTAGTACAACTGGGACGGCCACATTAACTGCAGCAAGTAGGTCAGGGTTCTTCGCGGAGGCTCTGATGACGCATGCAAAACGGCGCAACGGATTCTGTTTGAAAAAAGTGCCAAGCGCCTCGGCCTGTTGTGGACTGACACTTTCAAGTTCAGCTGCGTGGAACGGGTTTTCTCCAATATCTGGAAAGTGCGCTAGTTTCATATCCTTCCAAGGGCCGTCCACAATTACATCAGCGTAGTTTGCAGGAAATAGACACCCTCCAAGGCCGAAGACAGGATGTTTGCTATCCGCGAACTGTTCATGCCCGGTTTCGTCTAGGAATACTAGAATGCTACCGGGCTCCGCATTCAGGATGCCGTTTGCTATAGGCATATATAGGAGATCTAACAGGAATCAGTCTGCGAACGGTCACCAGCCGTAAGAACGTTTGATCCGCAGTTCGTCGTAGAGATCGCTTGGGAGTTCCTGGAGGAAACGCGATGGGGTGAGCATCATGCCGCCGGGGCCGGCTCTCGTGGCTACTTTGGGGTAGCAGATGTAGAGTTCGTTTTTCGCGCGGGTGACGGCAACGTAGAAGAGGCGGCGTTCTTCCTCGACGTCGCCGCTTTCGATTGAGCGTCGCGTGGGGAACTGATTGTCGGCGGCGCCGATCAGGAAGACGACGTCGTACTCGAGGCCCTTGGCTTGGTGGACGGTGGTGAGCTTGATCGCTTCCTCGTTGGGATCGATCTGCTTGTCGCTGGTCTCGCCGTTCATCAGCGCAACCTGGCCGAGGAAGTCTTCGATTTTTGGGAACTGCGACGCGAACCCGATGAGGCCCTTCAATTCCTCGATGCGGTCAATGTAGTCGGCGTAGGCGCCTTTCATGTAGTCGCCATACCAGCCATCGAGCGCGACTTGCACGGCGTCGGCGGGCGAACCGGTGTCCATCGCCTCGGCGACTTGCTTGAGCGAGGCGCAGAAGTTCGCCCAGTCATCCTTGGCATCCTTCGGCACCTTCGTCTTCACGTCGTCGGTGTCGAGGGCGTCGATGAAATTGCGCTGCATCAGCTTCGCGTGATCGAGCGCGGCGGCATAGATTTTCTGCGCGCCTTTCTCGCCGACCTTCGGGAGCAGGATGGCGAACCGCTGCCAGGAAAGCGTGTTGCTCGGATTGTAGACGAAGCTGATCAGAGCGATGAGGTCGCGCACATGCTGGCGCTCGAAGAATTTCACGCCGCTGGTGATGTGGTACGGGATGCCTTCGCGGGTGAGCGCGAGCTGCATTTCCAGGGCGATGAAGTGCGAGCGATAGAGGATGGCGATTTCCTTGGGCGACACGCCGTCTTCGTTGATGAGGATGGAAATACGTTTCAGGATGAACGCGGCCTGCTCGCGGTCGTCCATCGCGGCGATGACGGCGGGCTTCTGGCCGTGCTTGCGGGCGGCACGGAGTTCCTTGTCGAAGTGGCGGCCGCGCGGCTGGGCGTTGAGCACACCGTTGGCGAAATTCAAAATCTCGGGCGTCGAGCGGTAGTTTGTCTCGATGCGGTGAATGACCGTGCCCTCGTGCCGGTCGGGGAACGACATGATGTTTTCGAAGTCGGCGCCGCGCCACGAGTAGATGCACTGCGCGTCGTCGCCGACCGCCATCACGCGATGATGCGGGGCGAGCTTGTCCACGAGCTGCGCCTGGATGGTGTTGGTGTCCTGATACTCGTCGACGAGCACGTGACGGAAACGATTGCCAAAATACGAGGCGATTTCCGGCGCGTCGGTGAGGAGTTTAAGCCAGAGCTCGAGGAGATCGTCGTAGTCGACCACCGACTGCTCGCGTTTGGCGAGCGTGTAGGCTTGCTCAAAAGCCGGAAAGAGGTGCGAGATTTCCTGGTATTGCGGAAAGTATTTCGAAACGGTTTTCTCGATCGAGAGCTGCGTGTTGCGCGCGAGGGAGAAGACGTTGAAGAGCGGGCCGGGACGCGGATTGGTCTTGTCCTTGAAGAACGCCTTGTCGCTGGCTTCGACGGTTTGCTTGAGCAGTGATTCGGATTCGTCGGCGTCGAGAATGGTGAAATTTTTCGGCAGCTTGATCGCTTCGCCGTACATGCGCAGGGCGCGGTTGCCGAGGGAGTGGAACGTGCCGCCCCAAAAGCGCGCCGGTTCGATGCCGGTGAGTTCCTGCACGCGATGGAGCATTTCCTTCGCGGCCTTGTTGGTGAACGTGAGCAGGAGGATTTCGCCGGGCTTGACGCCCTGCGAAAGCAGGTATGCGACGCGATAGGTGAGGGTGCGGGTTTTGCCTGAACCGGCGCCGGCGAGGACGAGGAGCGGGCCGGGTTGCGCGGTGACCGCGTTGAACTGTTCGTCATTCAGCAACCCACGGAAATCAATCGGCGGGATCGAGGGCGCGCTGCTGGCAAAGTTGCTGGGAAGGACGAAATCCATGAACGGAAAGAGGGAGCCGGTTCCCCGGCGAAGGGCAAGCCCTGTTGCGGAAAGATTGGGGCTACGCTCTGGAGCGACCTTGTTTCAGGCTATTTCTGCTGGTGGAACCCGACCTCCGGGCGGGTTTGATTGAGGCATGTCAAAATATCCAAACCGGTTGAATCATGACGTGCCGGGATGGATTACATCGGGTGCGATTTATCATATCCGAATCCGCGTGAGTTCAATATACCATCACTCTCTTATCGATGAAGCCGTGGGCCCGGTCTTGCTTAACTCAGCCCAAGTTTATCATCAGCAAAATCGCTGGCGGTGCTTTCTAATACTTTTAATGCCGGATCATATCCATGCGTTACTGTCATTTCCCGCCCTGCAGGCGATGGGCGAAACTATTGGGGCTTGGAAAGCGTATCACGCCAAACAATCACGGGTTGTTTGGCAGGAAAACTTCTTCGATCATCGCATTCGCAACAAACAGGAACTAAACAAAAAAGCCGCTTACATCCGACGCAATCCCGTCGTAAAGGGCTTGTGTGAAAAGGAGGAAGACTGGCGCTGGATGTATGTCGGCAGTCCTTAAGCGCGCCCGGAGGTCGCGCTCCACCTATTTGACGGCTGAATTGGTCACACCGTCGTCAGTTCCTTCTCCTTGTGGGCCAGGTGCGTCTCGATGTCCTTGATGGATTTGTCGGTGGCGCCCTGGATGTCTTTTTCCAGGCGCTTGGTTTCGTCTTCGGGAAGTTTGGCTTTCTTGACCTGTTCGATGGCGTCGCGGCGGACGTTGCGCACGTGCACCCGGCCTTCCTCGGCGAGACGATGGGCGGTCTTGACGAATTCGAGCCGGCGTTCCTTGGAAAGGTCGGGGAAGGGCAGTCGGACCAGATTGCCGTCGACTACCGGATTCACGCCGATGTTGGCCTGCTGAAGCGCCTTTTCAATGGCGCGGAGCAGACCTTTGTCCCAAGGCTGCACTTGGATCATACGCGGGTCGGGCGTCGTGATGGCCGCGCAGGCCTTGAGCTG
Source organism: Verrucomicrobiota bacterium (assembly GCA_048498875.1). Lineage (GTDB taxonomy): Bacteria > Verrucomicrobiota > Verrucomicrobiia > Opitutales > Opitutaceae > Lacunisphaera. The sequence continues at coordinate 6,036 of JBEHXD010000055.1, read as the reverse complement.
CTGGGTGCCCCCGTAGGCTTCCACCATGATGCCTTCCACCATGGCAGGGGAGGCTTTGCCGGTGTGAATGGTGGAAAACTCATGAAGAGTATGGTCCACACTCTTCTTCATGCGGTTCTGGGCGTCGGCGAGGATGGGATGAACGGACATAAGGGGGGGATGAAGTTGAGAGTTGAGGGATGAGGGTTGAGAGTCGGATGGAATCGGGAGTTATTTCGGCGGCTTTCTCTCAACTCTCAGCTCTCAACTACATACTTGTTAGTTATGCACCAAGGTGCCGATTTTCTTGCCGAGGACGGCGTCCTTGATCGCGTGTTCCTGGCTGAGATTGAACACGAGGATGGGGACGTTGTTGTCGAGACAGAGCGAGAAGGCGGTGGAATCCATGACGTTCAGCCGCTGGCGCAGAGCGTCGATGAAAGTGATCTCATCGTAGCGGACTGCGTCGCTAAATTTAACCGGATCCTTGTCGTAGATGCCGTCGACTTTCGTCGCCTTCATGATGATGTCGGCGTGCATTTCGGAGGCGCGCAGGGCCGCGGTGGTGTCGGTCGAGAAATAGGGATTGCCCGTGCCGGCTACGAAAATCACCACGCGTTTCTTTTCCATGTGGCGCATCGCGCGGCGCATGATGAAGGGTTCCGCGATCTGGTTCATGGGAATGGCCGATTGCACGCGGGTGTTGACGCCCATTTTTTCGAGGCAATCCATGATCGCGAGGCCGTTGATCACCGTGGAAAGCATGCCCATGTAATCGCCCGTGGTGCGATCCACGCCGCGCTTTGAGCCCTGCAGGCCGCGAAAGATATTCCCGCCGCCGATTACCAAACCGATCTGCACGCCCAAGTCGTGGATTTCCTTCACCTGTTCACAGATCTTTTCGAGGGTCGCGGCATCGATGGCCTCGCTCCCTTTGACGCTCCGAAGTACTTCACCACTGAGTTTCAGGATGATGCGCTTGTATTTAACCCCGGTCGTCGGTGCTGCGGCGGATTTGTTGGGCATGAATTCATATGAGAATGATGCCTAAAAGAGGCGTCAATGCCTGAGATGACAACCCGACCCGCCGAAAGCCTTTACTTAGGGGATTCTACCTGCGTTTTGACTGGCTCCCCACGGGATTCCTTTTTAACCGCCCAAACCACCACGGTCACGCCGACCAGGAGGAAAAGGATCACTCCGATCGCGACGCTTAAGTTTACCTTGGTGGTCTTCTTCTGGACATCGACCAACGGTTTGTCGGCGGTTTGAGGTTCGAATCCCATAATGGTGTGCGGTTAATTAGTGAATGAGTGAAATTTCGTGGGGACGCGCTCGCTGTGATTGATGATGCCTGGAGCCTGTTCAATGTGGACCCACCCGGGTCCCACCGGTGCGGGAAAATCATCGATAATCATCCCCCATTTTTTCATCAGTGAATAAATGACGATAAGCATGGGGGAATAACGCGAAAGAATTTGCCAGTAATCCCGGATACAGCCGACATTTTCGCACCCCATGAAATTCGAACACTTTGCCCTGAATGTTCCTGATGTGCGCGCGATGAGCCGCTGGTATGTGGAAAATCTGGGGCTTCAGGTGATCCGGAGTCGCGAGGATGCGCCCTATACGCATTTTTTGGGCGACGACACGGGCCGGGTGTTTGTGGAACTTTATTCGAATCCCGCGGCGATTTATCCCGACTACGCCAAACAGCATCCGCTGGTCCTCCATTTCGCGATGTATTCCACCAACGCGGTGGCGGATCGCGAACGGCTCGAAAAAGCCGGCGCCACTTTTTTTGTCGAGGACACCGGCGCCGACGGAACGCGACTCGTGATGATGCGCGATCCCTGGGGCGTGGCCCTGCAGATTTGTCAGCGCGGCAAACCCTTTCCCGGTTTTTAAGCTCTCCCGTCGTTAGTTCCCTTTTCTCCATGTCTCCCTTACGCTGTACCCCGCAGCGCGTCTGGCGCTGGCCGTTTGCCCTGGCCGGTTTGTTGCTTGCGACCGCGAGCTTCGCGACGGAGGAGGGATTGCTGTTTTATGTTTCGGCGGATCGGGGAACCACGGCGGATTTTTCCGCCGGAGGCACACCCGAACCCACTTTTTCCACTGAAATCAGCACGATCCAGGATGGTGCGAAAGGACCGGCGCTGAGTTGCGGCGATGTGCAGCGCCTCGCATGGAAAGCCTCGGGCAATATCTTTGCGCAACGCGGAACCCTGGCGTTTTCCTGGCGCTCGCGGTACGCGGTCGGCCCGACGGAATTTCCGATCTTTCGTGTCGGTTATGCGGACCACTCCAGCTGGGACATGGTGTGGTTGCGGATCGACTACAATGGTCACGGGTTCGACGCGTTTGTGACGGATGCAAATCTCGCGCGCACCCGCGTCTCCGTGACGCTCCCGCAGTTTCCCCTCGCTGGCGAATGGACTCATCTCGCACTCGCGTGGGATGAAACGCGGGGCATTCGGTTTTATGTGAACGGCCGGCTGGCGGCGAAACAGGAGACGGTTGCGGTCTACAACGCCGCGCTCGACCAGTTCGGTCCGCATTCCCGCATCATCAGTCCGCACAACGTCCAAAGTGACTACAATTTCGTGCGCGGCGGCGACATCGATGAAATCCGCATCTATGATCGCATGCTGGATGACGCCGCGGTGTCCGCGCTCGCCCGCGGCGAAGCGCCCGCCGGGTTGCCGCGGTGGGAACCGCGCAATTTGTCCGATGAGAAATGGCGCGACGAATGGGCGATGCGTTATGGTTGGAATCGTCTGGATGATTTGCCGCCGGCGCTTCCGGCAGTGAAAACGAGCATTCGCAAGGTGGAAATTCACGACGCCTACGACCTGAAACGCTGGTGGTGGAAGGCGAACGATGGCATTCGCGAAACGACCTGGCCGGGCGTGTACAATCGCTCTCGGCTGCCGGGCCGCCACGATTATTTTGTCCTGCCTGATTGGGATTGTTATAGCGGATCGGGAAAATCAGTGACCTTTGCCCTGCCGGATGAACCGTGGAATCATCTCGAAATTTCCGGTTCAGCCTGGGGCAGGATGGAATTGCTGCCCGAACATACGGCGCTTGAAACGGCCAGCGAAGCGACGGCTGAAAGCCGATTGTTTGATCGCCCCAAAGGTCAGGAGAAAACCGTCAGTATCCTGAAGCAACCGATGGTCGGGCGCGAAATTCGTTTCACGAACGTCGAGCAGGAGGAACCGATCGGCGAGATGTCCGCGTACTACGTGACCGCTGGCGATGAACCGAAGGGAAGTCGAACGTTGGCATTAAAGCTCACCGCACGGGAAGAGGCCGATGCGCCCAATTTGATGCGGGCGCGGGGTTTTATTCAGGGACGTTATCCGGCGGATGAACGCGCCCGGATGATTGCGCTGCCCGCGGAGTCGGTGCACTCTGCTCCATCGCGGGCGATTGAGCGCGAACCGGGCCGGTCTTCCGGATTGCCGCTGGTGCACGTGCTGGTTCCCGATTCCTGGGATGGTTTCTCCGATGGCTTGGACGGGATCGCGATCGATCTTCCCGCGTTGAAGGTGCAGCCAACCCACGGCGATTATCTGGCGATGAACCTTCGTGTGAAGGATCCGCTTTGGCCGTTGCGGGACATGTTGGACTTCACTTTTAGCGTGAAAGCGGGCGAAGCGCACACCCTCTGGCTCGATTTGCGCGACCGGTTGCTGCCGGCCGGGGAGGGATTGTATCTCACCATCGCCGCGAGCAGCCCCGATTTCAGTCCGGAGTCGTTGGAAGGCGCGAATCTCCGGCTGGTGTTCAAACCGCGTGATGTCGCGCGCGCCGAGCACGAGATCGATCGTTTCACGCAGGCGCGTGACAGCTACGCGATGTTGGTGGAGGAGCATCCGTTCAGTCCGAAGTTCGATTTGTGGGTTCGCTTCGAACGCGATTTGAAGGACCTGCTGCGCGTGAATCCGGATCACGTGCTCGGGCGTCAGTACGCGGCGATTGCCATGGGTGCGCCGGCGCCGGAGTTCCATCAACCCGAACCACCCGCGGGTGTTCCGTTGTGGGCCTTCCGGCAGGTGGAGGCGTTGAAACGCACAGAGCGTTTTGTCACGTGGTGGATCGACCACCGGCAGATTGCCAATGGTGAATTCGGTGGCGGGATATCTGATGACGACGACCTCACCAATCTCTGGCCGGGCGTTGCGCTGATGGGTTGTCAGCCGGAAAAACTGGCGAATTCGATCGAACACCTGCTCGATGCCGCCTTCGCCAACGGGATGTTCACCCATGGCGTTTCCACGATTCAGACTGACGAACTGCACAGTTATGAAGAGGGGATCAACTGCCTCGGACAAAATCTGATTCTTAATTACGGCAGTCCACGGCAGATCGAGCGCGCGATGGAAACGGCGCGTGGCGTTGAAGCGATCACCGGGGTCAACGCGGCCGGCCATCGCCATATCCGCAGCTCCTATTTCAGCGGATCGCGCATCGCCGAAGACGAGCCGTGGGGTTATGCCAAGGCGTATTCCTATCTCCTGTTGCAACCGCCGCAGCTGTTGGTCGACTACAACGGCAGTCCCGCGACCAAAAAATTCCTGCTCGAACTCGCCGATGGACTGCTGGCGCACCGTCACCAGGATGCCACCGGCGCCTATGTGCTGCCGACGGCGATCAATTTCAAGACCGATGCCAACAGCGACGCCACCCGGCGCTATTTTCCCTGGCCGCTGCTCTGGAGCAGTTGGAAATGGACCGGTGAGCAACGTTACCTTCAACCGATTTTTGACGGTGGCAGCGCGGCGCTGACGGCGATCAATGCCAACGCGCTCGATCTGCTCGACGTGCGGGAACAAGTCGGCGCGGATATTTTGCAGGGAGGACACGGCCGGGCCCTTGAGGGAAAACGCGGGGTGGCGGACGGCCGCGGCTCTTCCCGGACCAACTCGGACCGCAGCACGCAAGGTGGGCATTTCACGTGGCAATTGTCGGGGAAAAAGACGGCGCTCGAATCGCTTTATGCCCGGCAGATCGAAGACATGGACCTCGGTGAATACATCAACACCGAGGGCAGCCTGTGGATCGATCGGGTGAGCGTGCCGACAAATGAACTGCAGCGCGCACGGCTGGGTGGCGTCGCGCTTGCCCGCAACGCGACCTTCCCGGGTCATGCGGTAAGCTGGAAATTTCACGAGCCGGCAACGGCGGAAAGTCTCGCCATCCTGATCCCCGATGCGACCGCGACGGCTTTCAAGGTGATCGCCTATAATTTGGATGCAGCGCCAGTCCGCGCCACAATGACGGGTTGGAACATCGATCCGGGAATCTGGGAGATTACGCAAGGGATTGACACCAATGATGACGATGTCGTCGACGGAGCGGTGGAAACGCGCGCGGTGCCATTGGAGCGCAGTCGCTCGATCGAACTCACCTTTGCTCCCCGGGCGACGACGGTGCTGACCTTCAAATTAAAAACTCCCGGTATGCCTTATTGGCAGCGGCCTGATCTCGGCATTGATCGGCAGGATGTCACGGTGCAGGACGGGAAAGTGCGGGTGACGGTGCACTGCGTGGGCTCGGTTGCCTCGACTCCGACTGATATCGTGCTGCGCGATCGGGACGGAAAAGTGATTGCGACCGAAAAAATTCCGGCAATCGCTGCGCCGCTCGATCTCCTGCCGAAGACGCTGACCCTCGAGATGCGTCTGCCGCCCGACCAATCAACCGTGGGTTGCTCGATTGAAATCGATCCGGCTCACGCGATCGAAGAAATCACGACGATGAATAACGTCGTGAAATTGTGAGCGTAGTTTTTCGAGGTGCCGGGCGTGTCGATCCGTACGTGGCCAAGTAGGCTGGGGCATTTCTAGTAAAACTGCGGCCGGAAATAATGGTAGGGCGGATTATCCCTAATCCGCCGTTCACGATAATCGCTTATTTCGAGCGGTTTTCGTTCGTTCCTCGGCGGATTAGGGATAATCCGCCCTACCATCGTCATGTCGTTCAGGTGGGTGACTCGTCCGTTGATTGGCTCAAACCGTCCCGTGTACGGCTACAGTTTTTATGAAAACG
>JBEHXD010000054.1:0-16155 GCA_048498875.1 Verrucomicrobiota bacterium | reverse complement strand
TGGTGCCAGGGGCGAGGATTGAACTCGCGACCAAAGGCTTATGAGTCCTCTGCTCTACCACTGAGCTACCCTGGCAAAAGGGAGGCCGTAGAAGTCACATTTTTTCAGGGAAATCCACAAGATTTTTCTGGAAGCGGGATTTAGGGCTTTTAATCGAGCCTCTGGGCTTCTGTTTCCACCGGGTTTGGCCTTGGTTCGCTGCTGAGGCCGAGCTGGGGCTCGGCGGTCACGGGATGGGACTCGGAGGCCACGTTTAAGGTAGGGCGCTTTATCCTTAAAGCGCCGGTTCTGCAGGCGGGAACTGCAACCATTATTATCGACCACAGCACGGGCGAATCGCGGAGAGCCGCCCTACCTTAATACCGTGTCCGCGGATTGCGGACGAAAAAGGACCGGCGGAGCCGGGTTAAACGGCGCACGCGCGCTGGTGGGAATCCGCGTACCGGTGCCACTGCTCGATCAGGAGAAACTTGAACAGTTCGGCCTGGCTCAGGCGCGCGGGCGAGGGAGCACCGTTGTGCTGGTTTTCCCGGGCGATTACGCTCGCGTGCTGAAGACGGGTCAACAGTGCCCGGCGTTGCCGGGGATCCCGGGGCAGTGAAAATTCCGGAAAGGGATTGTCCGCGATGCGATTTACCCAGGCGTCAATCTCGTCATCGCACGAGCCGGCAAAACCGGCAGTCTCAGGCAGCGTGGCTGCGTCCAGCAGGTGATCCGCCAGCGCGTCGGTGGTCTGTTCTACGCGTATCCAGGTGAGTTCGGCCATGCTTATTAGTTTCACAAACCCCCACCGTCGTTCGATGCGTAATCGTCGACAAACCCCTGATCGAAACCTCAGGCTAATGCTTAGTGCCGGTCGTGGCCTCCGGCAAATTCCACCGGATTAAAGCGGGGAAATCAGTGAGCGTGATTGAACCGGTTCGTCACCCGCTGGGCAGCCTCGTTTATCAGTTTGATCGCCATTTCCCGCTCGCCCTCATCGATAGTTTTCCGGGCACTGATATAATCGCGAAAAGCCTCGCTCCCCACCAACATCAAAATTTCATTCACACTATCGGCGCCCTTTTTTTCGCGAAGCGCCTTCACGTCTTCGTCGTGATCCTGACCGGGTTTGGCCAGAGCGATTCGCCCCAGTTCGTCGAAAATTTCCTTTTTCTCCGGCGAGGCAAAGATCGCGTTGAGCTCGAGCAGTTCCTTTTCGGTCAGCCGTTCATTCACCACCGATATCCACCACTTGGAATACGGATTGAGATCAATGTCGCGTTCGACCGCCTCCCAAAATGTCTCCGGCCGTTCGACCAGTTTCTTCGTCTCGTTGAGTCCACCCACCACCGACTCATGGAAATCTTTTAAACACCCTGAATAGTGGAACAGCTTCAGCAATTCCGCCTGCTTGGTCGCGGGAATGGGGTCCGGTGCTGCCCGCATCGCACCGGGCAAAAATGAAAGGAGCAGGACGGCGATGAAGGCCCGAAAATTCATGCGCTCTTATCCCCGGAGCTTCGGCCCATGGCAATCCCGGAGCGCACGCGGCAATGAGCCGGTTTCCGGCGCGGAATTGACAAATTTTTGAGACAAATTCGGACGACCCTGCGTGCCACCAGGCGGAGACACGAGAAGGTCCACGTCCACGCCGCTCGCTTCCTTCGCCGCACCCGTTTTCGTCCGCCTCATCCGCCGTCAGGCCGGAAAAATTTCGATGACAAAACTGAAAACTTTTTCTCCGCACCCGGGACTTGCAAAATGCGATTTCCGATCGGGGTGCTTCGAAAAAAATATCAAAAACCAACCGCGTTTTCCCTCTGGAAATCGGAAACTTAGGATAAGTGTAAAAACGGAAACTGTCTTAGTCGTTCATCGCGCGAATTAAGCGAACGCGAAAAAATTTCCGCATAAATTTTGTGCCGGAATCCCCTATGAAATCCGGGAAAACGGAGCGGAAAATAGTTCTCGCGCAACCGGAAGGGCGGGACGTATTCACGGCCAGACTCAAGTAATGAAATACTCCACCGAACCAAAAATCATGTTCAAATCACGTCTCGTTTTCGCCTCCGTCTGCCTGCTTTCCAGTTTTGGCTTTGCTTCGGCTGGCTCCATTTTCAACGCGCAGGGGCTCATCGATCGCACCAACTACACCTATGAAGCGCTCACCTGGACGGGCGACGCCATCAGCGATAAACTCGGACCAACGTTCACCGATCTGAACGGCAACATCACCGACAACCGCCCCACTCTCTACAAGCCGACCTCCCACACTTATTCCGGCTACACCCGCATCAATCCGTGGGAACTCGGCACCGCACCGGCCAAGGACACGGACTACTGGAGCGACAGCGGCCAGGTGGGCTATGTACCGGACAACGCTACCGACGCCGGCCTGGATCGTGTCGCCCTTTACGCCTACTACTCGAAGGTATTTGCGCTCAGCCCGCGTCTCGACTATGCCAGCGGGACCCCGCACTCCGATCCCCAGACGCGCGACGCGACCTACGCGACCATGAATGGCGAGGCGCCGAAACAGCCGATCGCCATGGCCCGCGGCTACGGCCTCACCCAGAATGAAGCCATCGTGCTTTACCGCGACGGCCTCATGGGCGTCGCCGGCACCCAAACCAGCCGCGCCGGGGCCGACCGTCCTTATCCGGGCCTGATGTTCCCCGATAACAAGATCGCCACGGGCATCGCGATCACCACGGAAAACGAATTTGCCCTGATCACGATTTGGGACACCACCGCTCTGAAAGGCCAGCTCGCCGTTGTCGCCTTGGAAGGCAAATACCTCCCTTCGCACACGCTCCCGCACATGGGTCTTGCGAACCAGGGTAGCTGGTCCGCGTTCAAGCTGCTGGGTTACATCGATCTTCCAATGGCGGCTCCAAGTTCAATTTCAGCCGCGAGCAATGGTTTCTGGACCGGCCCCTCCCAAACGGGCGGCAAAGATCTGGGCGCGCTCAAACTCGACGTCGAGGCCACCCGTTCGATGCTCTACACCAGCGGCATGACCGCGCAAAACGGTTACGCCATCATCGCCTCCAAGCAGGAGAACAAAGTCGCGATCGTCGATCTCACCCCCCTGTTTGCCTATATGCGCGCCTCGTGGCTGTCGTCCGCTTCGTCCTTTAGCGCCACCCTCGCCGCCCGCGGCACGGGCGACTCGCAATTTCCCCAGACTTTCACGGTTCGTCCCTCGATCAAGCCCACTGTGGTTTGGGAAGCGACCTATTCCAAGCCCACCGCCGTGCTGGCCGGCAGCCGCGTGGATCGCTGGTCCAAGGATCGTCTGAAAGCCTATGTCGCCACCGAAGACGGCACCATCCATATTATCGATACCTCGCCACTCATGTGGCGCTCCAGCTGGCAGATCAAGGGCACGCTCGGGGAAATCGGTTCCTTCGACGTCGGCGCCAACCCTGTCAGCATGTGTTTCGCCCGCCGTGACGTCAAAAACCTGCCGCTCATTCCTGCCAACAGCAACAGCGGCATCCCGGACTGCTTCAACGCCGTGTTCTGGGTCGCCTGCCGCGGCGAACGCGCCGTCAAGGCCTGCCACACCTTCCAGGGTCAGGGTCAGGTGCACCTGACGATCCGCGATTCCCGCATGACCGATCCGGTCGCGGTGAGCACCGCCGTACGCGGCCCGATTCTGACGGTGGCCGACTACAGCGGCAAAAAGATCCTCTCCTTCCGCATCGGCGATATCATCGACGCCCGCAACAAGGTCACCTACAAGTGCGGCCCGGCCGGCGCAGACAAATTCGAGTTCGCCGGCGAGCTGGCCCTCCCGGGCAAGCCGTTCCTGATCGGCTCCGCCAACGTCAATTAAGCGACTGCCTCCCTGGCAGATCCTTCCAACCGCAAGGCCCGGTCGCACCCGCGACCGGGCCTTTTTTGTGACTCAATTTGACGTTGCCGCCGGATAACAGGTGCTTCCTGCTGATCCTTTCCAATTTTCCGTCCATGCCTCTTATTCCGTTCAACAGTCAACTTATCGCCGATGTCGGCATTTCCCTCGGTGACGAGGGCAAGGGTCGCCTGATTCCCGAGGTCGCCGATGAACTTCGCGGTACTCCCGGCTCGGTCTCGGTAGTCCTGAAGGTCAATGGCGGCGCCAACTCGGGCCACACGGCGGGCGGGATAAAGCTCAATCTGCTGCCCGCCGGCGTCGTGGTGCGTGACGCGCCCCATCTGTGCGTCGGCGCGGGCGTCGTGGCCGATCCCCGCAAGTTTCACTGGGAAGCGGCTCCGCTGGAAAAGAAGGGCCACGCGATCTATTCGCGCCTGCTCATCGACGAACGCACCATGATCTCCGATCTCTCCCATCGCCTGCTCGACCTGGCCTGGGAGGATTATCGCACGAACGTCCTCAAGGAGGAACCGCACGGTTCGACCGGCCGCGGCATCACTCCCGCCTACGGCGACGAAACCGGCCAGTGGCAGATCACGTATTCGGATTTCCAGGCGGGCCCGAATTATTTCGCCCGTAAGCTCGCGCAGCGCATCGACCGCGCACTCCGCACGATCCAGCACGTCTGCCGCGTTTCCCCGGAAACGTTTGCCGGGTTCTTCGACAAGCTCACCACTGCGGAACTGCGCGCCAACGCCGAGGCGATCGAGCTGGGGATTTTCGAGAAGGCCGAATTCGATTTCACGCAGTTTCGTGGCGCGGAACCGTTCACCGTCAACCTCGAGCGCCTGACGGAGGTTTATTGGAAGGCCGGCACCGCGCTCGCCCGGAACATCGGGGAAGTGCGCGAACTGATCCTGCGCGAAATTGCCAAAGGCCACACGGTCATTGGAGAATTTGGCCAGGCCTACTGGCTCGACAAGCGTCACGGCTATTCCCCCAACGTCACCGCGTCGCATACGTTCACCCCGGAATTTTTCGAGAGCGCCGGCATTCCCGTACAGAAAATCCACACATTCGGCGTGGCGAAGGCATACGACACGAAGGTCGGCACGCACACGTTCCTCACCCAGATGGACGACGCGCAACCGCTCACGGTGAAGCTCAAGTTGCTGGAGTTCGGCACGAGCACAGGCCGCCAGCGCATGGTCGGCTGGTACGACGCGGTGGAAAAAGGCGACGTGCTTCGCTACGGCGGCTATCAGGATTTGATGATCAACAAAATCGACGCGCTCAGCGGTGGCCACGAATTGTTGATCTGCACCGCCTACGAGGACAATGCGGGCAAGCGTTACCACCACGTCCCCCGCAACGAAGCCGTGCGCAAAACGCTGAAGCCGGTTTATTCGAAGCATCCCGGCTGGACCGAGGACATCAGTCACATCCGTCATTTTTCCCAGCTGCCGCGCAACGCCCAGCTCTACACCGCCGCCATGGTGCGCAGCCTCCTGCAGGTCGCCTACGACGGAAAATTGCCGGCGGTATTGCCAAACCTGCGTTATCTGGGCGTCGGCCCGGAACCGTCGCAGATCATCAAGGATGTCCCCGCCACCGCGGAGTTGATCAAGTTGGTTTGAGTCAGTTCGTGAAGGTAGGGCGGATTATCCCTAATCCGCCGTTAGGTGGAGCGCGACCTCCGGGCGCGCTTGCTCACGGGGGGAAACCCGGGACCGAATTCCAATCCAACGCGTCCGGAGGCCGCGTTCCACCCCGGCGTAGTCGGACATGATGTCATGTTCGATCGCGTGGATTCTTCGCTGCGCTCAGAATGACAGTAGGGGCAACGCTTCCCCCATTTCCACGCAAATCTAGCCCGAAAAGGTGGAGCGCGACCTCGGGGCGCGCTTGTTCACGAGGCGAAACCCTTGACCCAATCCCAATCCAACGCGTCCGGAGGCCGCGTTCCACCTCCATGCATAACAGCCCAATTAAATTTGCTTCTCACTGCGGCGATCGCGCGGCCTGATCCGGCACAAACCCGATCGCTTTCAACGCGGGGGCAATTTCCGGATTGGCCATGAAGTTTTTCCACACGAGGCCGGTGCGATAATTTTCAATCATCACGGTGATCGGCGCCTGATCCAGCGCCATGTAGACCTCCTCGAACCAGTTTTGCGTCTGGTTGAATCCGTCGAAAAATCCATAGGGACCGTACACCTTTGGTCCAAGGTCGCGATAGTAGTGCTTGAGCGCCGCGAGGGATTCCTTCGGCGTGTATGGCATCGAGGCGAGCGACGCCATCGCGCTCAGCGTACCGTTGTCGTCGCGCGGTTGCGGCCGTCCGCCACCGGAATTGATGCCCACGGACAATCCCCAGCCGTCATCGCCATAGCCCACGAACTTCCGCGGATTCTCGACGCAGTACGCGTGGTTGATTCGCGTGATCTCACGGTTGTTTTCGAAATAATTCGTGTAGCGGTCGCGGATTCCCCGCGGGTCGAAACCCATGAAGGAGAAATGCACGAAAAACAAATCGGCGCCGACGCCTTCGCCGACGTCGAGTTTTATACCGTAGAAAGTGTTTCCGTTCGCATAATGATCGCCGACCGTCGTCCGGCTCCAGTTTTGCCGGTACTGAACATGCCGCGGCGAAGTCCCCGCCCAGCCCGTGTAATACATTTCGGCCGGAACCGGGTGCGTGGGCGAGGCGATCGCCAGCAGATAAACGATCATCGCCTCATTCCATCCGATCAACGGATGACTGATGTGAAAGCCGGCGTCGGGCGACCAATGCCAGTACAACACGTCGCTGTCGGGCGTCTTTCGATACCAGTCCCATTCCACTTCCCGCCAGAGCCGCGTGATGGTTTCGCGAATCTCCTTTTCGACCGCATTATCGCGATTGAAATACTGTCGCGCGGCGAGCAGTCCCTGCATCATGAAGGCGGTCTCAACGAGATCGCCGCCATTGTCGTACTTTCCGAAAAACGGAATCACGCGGCCCGTATCGCCATTGAGAAAGTGTGGCCAGACCCCATGAAAGCGGTCAGCCTTTGCGAGGAAGCGGACGATTTTCCGCACCCGCAACGCGATATCTTCGCGTGGTGCAAATTGTCTTTCCGCTCCAACGATGAGGGCCATCACGCCAAACCCGCTTCCGCCCATCGCGAGTAGACCCGGATCGCCCGGTAACACTTCGGGGGCCATGCCGGCCACCGGATGCCCGGCGTCCCAGTAGTAATTGAAGCAGGATTCCTGCACCATGCTGAGCAGTTCGTCGTCGGAAAATTCGCGGGTCGTCGCCGGAGCGGAAACCGCCGACGGAGCTGATTCATTTCCCGCCACGTCCAGCGCGGTGATCCGATACCACGCCTGTTTCCCCGGCGGGCCGACGAAATCAACAAAGCGCGTGCGCGAACCCTGTTGTGTTCCCACCGGCGCAAAATCCTTTCCGTTCGAGGAGCGATAGATTCGATAAGACAGCAAATCGCTGGCGTGGCTCGACGCCCAGGTCACATCGAAATGCCGCTCGAAGCCGCGCACCCTCGGAGTGCCCGGTGCGGGCGGAGCAATGGCGTCGCCCGGCTCGGCATTTCGGATCTGAAAATCATCCAGATAGACCGTGTGCTCGCGATCGTCATCCAGGCCTTGCACAAAAGTAACGCTCAAGGTGTCTTCGACCCTGAAGAGATAATCGTCCGTGCCGTTGTGCGCCGGCGTGCGAAGCGCGGCGAACGGAAGTTTGACCAGCACCCACTGTTTTGCCAGCAGGCGGCTATCGCCTTCCACGAGCGTCACCGATGGCGTGCCTTTCTCGTGCGAATCCTTCAGATACAATCGTGGCGAGTTGGCGGCGGTCAGCTCGAAATCAGAGTAGCACCAGAATGTGAGCGCATCGCCCTCAAACTTGAACGGCCGCGCATACCGCCGCGTGATCTGCACCGTCATCTGCCAGTCGCCGCCCGGCGCCGATTTCCAATGGAGTCGCAGTCCGTTCGGAGGACTGACAAAATGCGCGCTCTCGACGGGGAATTTTCCCGAGAACGTTTCGAGAAAACTCGGTGCGACAGAGAATCCGTTGCTCGATTCGTGCCCGCCCTCCGACAGGCTGTTGTCGAAGATGACGTGCCGGTCGTACGTGGTTTGGGCGAAGGAGACCGATGCGAACCAGAATGCAACAATCGCCAAGCCGATCCGGCCCAGGTGGATTCGGAAAAGGTGGAGCGCGACCTCCGGGCGCGCTTGTTCACGAGGCAAAAACACGTGACCCGATCCCAAACCAACGCGTCCGGAGGCCGCGTTCCACCTCAGCGCAGTCGAACATGATATTATGCTCGCTAGCGTGGATTCTTCGCTGCGCTCAGAATGACTGTTTCTAGAGTGTTTCCTTCCCCTCTCAAACAATCCAAATCCGAAACGGTGGCGCGCGACCTCCGGGCGCGCTTGCATCGGTTGTCGCCAAAAATACCCCACCCCTCCGAGGACCTCACATTCCTTCGCCGCTCCGGAAGTAGCAGCCGTCGTCAGACGGCTGGCCAGCGGTGTCACCACCACTGCTACATTCAAACCGGTGCACTTTTCCGGAAAATCGATCCGACGACAATCACACTCCAAACCAACGCGTCCGGAGGCCGCGTTCCACCTCGGTGCGGTCCATCTCCAAGCGTTCCACCCCAATGCGGTCGGGCACCTTGAGCCGGGGCTCTCGATGATCATGGGCGCTCGTTACAGCTTCAGCGTGATTGAGAGCGTGAATTTCCGCGGCGGTACAAAATAGAAACTCGATCCCTGGCTTTCGCTGCCGACCGTGTTGAAATCCGTGAACACGAGCGTGTCCTTGTTAAACACATTGTCGACGTTGAGCTGGATCTTCACGGGATAGTTTCCGTATTTCATCTGATAACCGATCAGCGCATTCCACGTGGTGTAACCCGGAGACTGCAGCGCGCCACCTGTGCGAATGTTTTGTTTGCCCAATGACGTCGCGCCACCGCCAATCGAGAGCCCCTTCACCCAGGTGTCAGTAAACGTGTAGACCGCGAACGCGCTCAACGTAGACTTCACCAGGCCGGCGCTGGTCGCGTCGACCGACGTTTCGTTCAGCTTTTGCTGGACGGTGTTCAAAAGGCCATTGAGCGTGCCTGCATCCGGAGTACCGGAGGCCGCCACGGTTTTCCATTCCGCCAAATGGCTGGCGAAATACGCCCGGCTCCCGTTGAGATTGTTGCTCGAGACCGATTTTGGCACCGAATAGGAAACCTGCAGACGCCAGTTGGGCGTGGGATTGGCCGTCGCTTCAAACTCAACGCCGTCGCCCCTTACGTCCTGGGAATCGGCATACGACATGTTCGCGTGCAGATCGGTGCCCGTGCCGGTGATGGTTCCGGCCGGACCAATGTCACGCGCCGTGCCGCCGGCCTTCAGATAATCATTCCAGATGCCCTGCATATCGACGCTGTCGGTCGAGATCCGTCCCTGGGCCTTGTCGACGTAATAGATCGCCGACATCGAATATTTCCCGTCTTCCGTGGAAATGCGCATACCGCCCGAATTCGATTTGCCGCGCGCCGCACCGAATGACTCACCGATGAGACTCGGCGCCACACCGCCACCGATCGGCGCGAAATTCTGCGAATAGTTATAAACGAGCCCCAGCCACTTGTTGACGTAGCCCACGACGCCGGCCGAATAAGTCATGCCGCTGTCGTCCTCGAATTTAGGGACGTTGCCGGTGCCACGAATATCGATGTACTTGCTGTAATAGGAATCGTGACGTGCACCGAGGGTGATGTTCAGGCGGTCGTTCCAAAGACGGGTCTGCGACACCAGGCCGTAATATTTGATCTGCTCGGTGATATTGTGATCAAACCAGTTAAACGGCAGCGGCTGATAAACAATGTTGTCGCCGCCAAAGGTGGTTGGGAGATCGAGAGGCTGATTGGGATTATCCCAATAAAGCCGACCCCACACCATATACTGCTGCCAGCTGTTCGCATTATAGTTGTTCGTGGTTTGCGCGATGTATTGCCGCGTCCGCAGGAGATGCAACTCGGCCCCGACCGACGCGCTGATCCACTCCTTCAGCGGAATCCCCCATAGCTCGGTGTCGAAGTGATAATTGAACTGGCCGCGAATCTCGTTGGCGCTGTGCGTCTGCAACTGCCGGTCCAGAAACATTTCCGAATACATCTTTCCATAGTTCGGATTTGTCGTGCCGTCAGGCAGCTGCTTGTTGATGTCGATATAGACGTCGCTCAACGACTCGAAATTCCTGGCTACGCCCTTGTCGTTGTACCGATAACCGGAAATCTCGAATTCCGCATTGTCGCTGATCCTCTGATCAAAATACGCCGTGGCCGTGTAGTATTTCCAATCAAAGTCGCCATCCTTCGGTCCGAAAGTGAAATCGCGACTTGGCAGTGCTGGCACCTGCGCATTGGTCCCGATGACTGTGTATGCATCGGGACGCATCGCCGTGGTCTTGAAATAAGGAGTGTCAGCAATGCCGCCGGATCGGAAGCCGTGGCCCCACGACATCACTTTGCCCAGCGAGGGAATCCAGATTTGCGTATGATCCGCCCCGCCCCATTCCGCCATGCTGCTTGTGCTGGCCGCGGCCGGGCCCACCACCGGCGCGCCCCACGTCGGCGAATTGGTCACACCGTCCCACTGTGAAAAGTGATCGCGCAGGTTTTGCGCAAACTGCGGCGTGCGCGAGGTGAACGCTTCCAAGTCCAGGCGAATCGAGGTGTTTTCACTGAACTTGAATTTGGTCGCGAGCGCCGCGCCCCATTTCTTGCTCAAGTCGGCCTTGCGCCAACCCTGATCGCGATCCTGCAGGAGGCTCAGGCGGATTGCCAGATTGTCATGTCCGAACAGCGAAGCGATCCGGTTGACGTCCACCACGGCACGCTCACCGCCATACTGGTTTGCCTGGACGGTAACCGTGGCCGAATCCTTGTCGAAGCGCGGCACTTTCGTGTAGGTCGAAACCGAACCGCCCAGATTGCCGACGCCAAAGAGGATCGAGTTGGGACCGCGGTCCACTTCCACGCGATCCACATTGAACAGATCCTTCACGCCCCAGAAGGGAAAATAATTCACCGTCGGGGGATTTCCGCCCTGCGGCCCGGTGCCGGCGCCACGAATATTATAGCTCCACGAATTAAACACGTCGCCGCCGCCGTCGTGTCCGCCATTCCAACTCACCGGCACGGCGTTCGGCGTCCAGCGCAGAGCCTCGCGCACATCGGTGATTTGCAGATCGTCCAAAAACGCACTGGTCAATGAGGTCACTGATGACGGAGTAATGCGCACTGGTGTGTTGTTGCGTCCCCCCGCCAGCGACGACACGGCGGTATAGCCCACGTCGGTCTCGGTGTTGACCACGAAGGGATCGAGCACGAAGGGTTTGTCATTGGAGACCGGAAGCGTGGTCGTCGAAGGAGCACTCTGGGCAAAGCCGGAGGAACAGAGGGCAAAGGCAAAGACACCTAAGGGGCAGAGGCGGAGGGTTTTCATGGTGATAATGATATTCAGGCGGGTTTTGACTTGGCGGCTTCCTCCGATTGCGCGACGCGACCAAATGCGACATCCTGCAAAAACTCGCGCGCCGGAGTTGGCGTTCGAACACTCACATAAGTCGGGACTGTGCGGTTCCGTATCCGGTTCCCTTTTTAAAATGCAAGGAAGCCGTGGGGTTACCCCTTATGCCGGATTAAACATCGTACGAGTGTCACCGCTCCGTCCTGCGCTCTTCCGTGACATGAACAATTTTGCTGTTCACCCCGTTGTCACACCGCGCAATTCATTTTCTTCAACTTTGATTGAACGTTTATCCCCAGACCAGCCACAGGTTAATTGTGTAAGGGTGGCTGGTTTGTTTGCAGGGCACAATTGAAGGCTGATCCACCCAACCGGTCTTAAGGCTGATTCTGCAGACGGCTTTGTAAGGTTGTTTTTTAAAAAGCACGACTTACTCAAGGCGTCTTCCTCCGGTTCGGATCAACCCGTATCCACCCATGAATGACGACGGCCCGGTCACACGGGAAATCGAAAACCGTTTTTTCCGGCACCCGTTCGGTGCGTTCCCCGGCACCGGAAAAATTCCCGCCGCTTCCGCGGATTTTTCCGTTTGAACTGAAAATTTCCGGCTTTCGAAAAAATTTCTGAGCAATTCCGGCCAAAAATTACGCTTTGAGTTAAGCCGGACGTCCGCGGGCCATATCAGCCTGCTCATTTTACTGACCACTTTCGCAGTAACCACCAACTCCCAACCCAAGGCGTGTTATGCCCGTTCAAGTATCCTATCCCGGAGTCTACATTGAAGAGATTCCCAGCGGAGTGCGCACCATCACCGGTGTCGCCACTTCGATCACCGCGTTCATCGGTCGCGCTCTGCGCGGTCCGGTCAACGATCCCGTAACCGTCAACAGCAATGCGGATTTCATCCGTCAATTTGGCGGTCTGGGAGTCAACTATCCCCTGAGCTACGCCGTGCAGGATTTTTTCCTGAATGGGGGCGGTCAGGCTGTAATCGTCCGACTGGAAAAGAATTCGGCCAAAGCCAAAAACGCCGACCTCAAGCTTGAGGCGATCAGCCCGGGAATATGGGGCAACAACTTCGTCTACGTAGTCGATACCAAAGGCATCACGGACGAAGTGGCCACCCGCTTTGGCCTGGCCAAGGCCGACCTCTTTAATCTCACCATCTACGAAAACCCCGGCAAGGGCGCGGTGGAGCAATTTCTCAATGTCTCGGTCAAGGACGACGCCGGCTCCCAGCGGCTGGACCGGGTTCTCGCCGATCAGTCCAATCTCGTCCTCGTGCAGCGCAAAGCGGATGGCACGCCCGATCTGCCGGCCGGAGCGCCAGCAGCGTCCGCGGCCGCGGAAAATCCCGCGGATCCGGCCGCTGATCCCGCCAAATTCAAGAAACTCGCCGGCGGACTCGACAGCGGCGCACTGGACAGCGATGACGATTTTCTGGGCAACGAGGACAACAAGACCGGCATGTATGCGCTGGCCAAGGCCGATCTCTTCAATCTGCTTTGCATTCCTCCTGACGTCCGGGGCAAAGACACCGCCGCCACGGTTTATGTCAAAGCCATGGCCTATTGCGTCAAACGCCGGGCCATGCTCATCGTCGATCCTCCGGCCGCGTGGGGTGCAGTCAAGGAGACCGCCGCAGCCAAGGCCGTGGCCGGATTGAGCGCATTGGGTCTGACCGGGGTCGGCGCCCGCAATGCCGCCCTCTATTTCCCCCGCGTACTCCAGGCGGACTCATTGCTGAACGGACAGCTCGACACGTTTGTGCCCTGCGGAATTGTCGCCGGCGTGATGGCGCGCACCGACACGCAACGCGGCGTGTGGAAAGCCCCGGCGGGCCTGGATGCGGCCGTGAGCGGCACCCAGGGCCTGCAGGCCAACCTCAACGACGCGGAAAACGGCATGTTGAATCCGCTCGGGATCAATTGCCTCCGGTTCTTTCCCGCCTCCGGTCGCGTGGTCTGGGGCGCCCGCACGCTGCGGGGCGCCGACCAGCTGGCCGACGAATACAAATACGTCCCGGTCCGGCGGCTCGCGCTCTACATCGAGGAGAGCCTTTATCGCGGCACCCAATGGGTCGTGTTCGAACCAAACGACGAACCGTTATGGGCGCAGATCCGTCTGAACGTCGGCGCCTTCATGCACAACCTGTTTCGCCAGGGCGCGTTTCAGGGCCAGTCGCCAAAGGATGCCTACTTCGTCAAGTGCGACCATGAGACGACCATCCAGAACGATATCGATCTTGGCATCGTCAACATCGTCGTCGGCTTCGCTCCGCTGAAGCCCGCTGAATTCGTCGTCATCAAACTCCAACAGATCGCCGGAAATATTGAAACCTAAACCAGGACACCACCATGGCACAGTTTACCGTCAATGCCCAGCGCTTCGATCCCTATAAAAACTTCAAGTTTCGTATCAAATGGGACGGCAAGTATGTCGCCGGCGTCAGCAAATGCAGCGCCCTCAAACGCACGACCGAAGTCGTCAAACACCGCGATGGCGGTGACCCGAGTTCCAGTCGAAAATCCCCCGGCCGCACGGAGTTCGAGGCCATCACGCTCGATCGCGGTGTCACGCACGACACCGAGTTTGAAAAATGGGCCAACAAGGTCTGGCAGGTCGGCGCCGGCCTTGGCGTGGAAGTTTCGCTCAAGGATTTCCGCAAGGACCTGATCATCGAGGTCTACAACGAAGCCGGCCAGCTGGCGCTCGCCTACAAGGTCTACCGCTGCTGGGTGTCTGAATTCCAGTCGCTACCCGACCTCGACGCCAATGCCAACACCGTGGCCATCCAGCATCTCAAGCTCGAAAATGAGGGCTGGGAGCGGGATCAGGAAGTGGCCGAGCCGGCTGAACCCACGTTCACCAATCCCCCCGCCTGATCTGTCCCGTGGAAACGGTCCTCACCGCCAGTCAGCTGCTGCATGTCTGGGAACAGGCCCGTTCCCAGACCCCGGTACAGCGCGCGCTTACCCTGCTCGCGCTCGCTGTACCCGCGGAACCGCCCGACGCGCTGGTTCGCTACCGCATCGGTCGCCGCGATCGCGAACTGCTCGCTTTGCGCGAAAGGTTGTTCGGCTCCCGCCTGACCGGCATGGCCAGCTGCCCATCCTGCGGTCAGCCGGTCGAAGTGGATTTTGCGGTGGCGGACATCCGGACCGACCAATCGCAGGACCATGAGGAAATTCACCTCCTGCAGGTGGAAGAATATGAGGTAAGCTTTCGTCTCCCGGTGTGCGACGATCTCGATTCGATCGATCCGCGGGCCGGTGAATCGGAAAAAAAATCGGCCTTGATCCGCCGTTGCGTGGCCGGGGCGCGACGCGGGACCGATGTCCTCTCCGATCCGTTGCCCGAGTCCGTGGTGCAGGCGGTCTCCCAGCGGATGTCGGAACTCGATCCTGAAGGCGATATCCAGCTCACGCTCACCTGCCCCAAATGCGGCGACGGGTGGCTCGCCCCGTTGGATATCGTGTCCTACCTGTGGAACGAGATCCACGCCTGGGCCGGACGCACGTTGCGCGATGTGCATGCACTGGCGTCGGCGTACGGCTGGCGTGAAGCCGAAATTCTCTCGCTCACCCCGTCGCGCCGGCAGGCCTACCTGGAGATGATTCAGTCATGAGCGATTATCTCGGCAATATTCTGGGAAGGACCTTCGCCCCGGCTCTGGTGGTGAAACCGCGCCTCCCGTCCTTTTTCGAAGCGCCCGCCGCAAAGTCCGTGACCGATGACCCGGTCGGGACTGATTCCTTCGGGGAAACCCTCCGGACTCCATTCGTCCCGTCTTTCGCCACCGCCCGGCCGCCGAAACCCGGCGAGACGGCCGCCAGTCCGGTTGACCCGTCGCCTGACTCCCCACCCGGATCAGTAATCACTCCGGTGTCACCGGAAACGCGGGTTCCTCCCGGAATCAAAGCGGCGACCGGCAGCCCGGCGCCCCTGGCGGAACCCGCTGCGGATTCCCCGCGCCTGCCCGCGCCAGCTCCGGCGCGAAACCCCGGGGCTCCCGCCAAACCCGCCTTCCCCCCGGCCCCCCCTGCGCCCGCGGGAAATCCTCCCCTGCCCGCTGCCGTGATCGAAACCCCGCGCCCCCGCCTGCACCCGGTATCCGTTTTGAAAGCACCTGAAACCGCCCCGGCGGATCAGGACCGGATTAAGCGGGTACCCGTTCTTTCGGCCCCGGCGAAAGTTCGGCCGCCAACCGCAGACCGCGAGCACGAGCCCGTTCCCGGCCGGATCACGCCTTATTCCGCCGTCATCCCCCGGCCGGCGGCGGATCCGATCAAACCCACGCAGGAAAACCGTCCGCCCGTTGCAACAACCGCGGTTTCCAACGGCATTGTCGTGCGTCCGGTTTTACCCGTGCGCGAGACAAGCCATTCCCCGCTCGCGATGCCCGGCCGCCGGGAGTTGCGGCAGTCTGCGATGCCCGCCCGTGAGGCTCCGCCGCCATCGATCTCGGTGCACATCGGGCGGGTGGAGGTGCGCGCAAGCATTCCGGCAGCTTCTCCGCGAGCCAGGTCGAAAAAGGAACCGGAGATGAGTCTCGAAACCTATCTGCAACGTCGCGTCGAAGGAGGCCGCCGATGAGCAACTATCTCGCCGTGGCCACCGTGACCAAAGCACTGGCCCAGATTCTCGACACCGCGGTCAAGAGCGCGGTCGGCGGTGCCGGTGCGGTGACCCAACGCCCCGATCCCGGCACCAAGGCCGGCGGCGGCGACCTGTTTCTGTGCCAGGTAACGCCCAACGCCGCCCTC
>JBEHXD010000053.1:0-16228 GCA_048498875.1 Verrucomicrobiota bacterium | reverse complement strand
GGGCTTGTTCGCCGAGCAAATTCACCACGTCGTCGATGCACTGGCGGACGCTGACCTGCTGCTGCTCCAGCTCGAGCCGGCCCGATTCGATCTTTGAAAAATCCAAAATGTCGTTGATGATCGTCAGCAGTGCTTCGCCACTGCTGCGCACCGTGCGCAGCCAATCGCGCTGCTCGACGGTGAGATGAGTATCAAGCAACAGACTGGTAAACCCAATCACGGCATTCATGGGCGTACGGATCTCGTGGCTCATGACGGCGAGGAACTCGCTCTTCGCCTGACTGCCGAGATTGGCCTCGAGCGCCGATTGCTGGGCCCGGCCGATCGCCGCCTCGAGTTGTTCGTTGAGCTGTTCGGATTGTTCGCGCGCCGAGCGAAGGGCGGCCTCGGTTTCACGCCAGGTGGTCACGTCCGTATGCGTACCAATCATGCGCAGCGGACGCCCTTCCGCACTGAAACGCGCCTTGCCGCGGGCCAGAATCCAGCGCCACGATCCATCCTTGTGCTGCATGCGACACTCCACCGAATAGGCCTCGGTACGGCGCGTGAGATAGGCATCGAGCGTCGCCTGCACCCAAGGCCAGTCGTCCGGATGCAGGACTTTCCGCCATGAGTTGTAGTTGTTCTCAAATTCATGTTCCGCATAGCCGAGCAATGCCTTCCAACGCGGTGAAAACCAGGTGGTATCCGACGCGATATCCCAGTCCCACACGCCGTCGTCGCTGCCCTCGAGCGCAAGTTGCCAGCGCTCCTCGCTGAGGCGCAAGGCTTCGGCTGCGCGTTTTTCCTCGGTGATATCGGTGGCGATGCCGATGAAGTGGCGTAGTTCGCCCTGATCCTGCACGGGCTGCACGTCCAACCGCAGCCACAGGCCACGTCCATCCTTGGCGTAACAATAGATCTCGCCCTTGAAACTGTTGCCCGATCGCAGACGACCGCGCATCAGCTCCGCAACCTTGCGGTCCGAAGCGGGGCCCAGCAACAAGTCGTCCGATTTGCAGTGGCGCACTTCGTCGTTGGTATAACCGGTGAGCAGCGTGAAGGCGTCATTGACCCACTCGATGCGTTCATTCGCATCCGTGATCACCACCGCATTGGTCGTATGCCGGGCCACCAGCGCGAGCCGTTCGGCTCGCGTCACTGCGTCAGCCAATTCCATCGTGCGGTTTACCACCTGCTGTTGAAGTGTGCCCGCCTGCTGTTGAAGGCACGCAAAAGCCCGCTCCTTGTCCTGCTCCGCCTCTTCGCGACGGCGTTCGATCAAATGCAAAGCCCGCGCCGTGATGACCGTGATCACCAGCATCAACGCCATGCACAGCACGACCAGAACCGCGACACTCAATTCAAGCGGCCAGCCACCCGCCTTGGTCCAGCGCAGTCCAAGCCATCCGAAAAGAGGCAGCACAAAAAGCAGGGCAAAAACCATGCGGCGGCTCAACAGCCCCGCGGCGTCCGGAGCCAGCAGCCGCAACACCACCCCTTCCTCCGGTCTCGCGGCCAGTGCGGCAATCGCGAGCAAATGGAGGCTCAAAATCGTATCGAATGAAAGCTGCATCGCCCCCTGCGAGTCGGACCCGTCGTTGACGCCGAAGAGAAACGCCAGAGTGGACGGCATGAGCAGGGCCAACACCGCAATCGCCAACCACTGGTGCCGGCTGCGGACCCGCCGCACTGTTGTTGTGAGCAAATGGATAACCGCGGCAAACATCACGAGGATCAGGGCGGACATTCCGCTCATTTCCACCTTGCCCGCCGCCATTCCCCGCGCGCCCGCTTCCACAAAAAAGCGGCTCAAATCGAGATTCACGTCCAGCAACCGACCGGCCAGCGATAATCCGCACACCACGCTCAAACTCACCGCCACGATCCGGGCGGCCATCTGACGGCGCGGATGCGCCCGCGCGTTCCACACCAAAATCAGGCCCACCGCGGCAAGGGCAATCCCCAGTCCGGTGCTCGGTCGCATCGAGGGAAGCCCGGGGGCGAATTCGCGCAGAAGGGGAACGCTCCACCACCAGCCCACAAACGCCCCCAATGAAATGACCATGACGAGCCACAGGCCAACCAGCGCAACGCGGCGAGCCGGCACATGCAGGTTCATTGGACGAAGGGGAGAATCAGCGACCACGCTTAACTTATCGGCGCAATGTGTGGCTAAATTTAGCTGGGATGCACACTTGCCTGTTTTTATTCAGTTTCGAACCGGGGTTTTTCGCCAAAATTTTACCGCAAGCGGCCAATCGTACGCATCCCGCCTGGGCCTCAACGGTGCGTCAAAAAGCAGTCTTTGTGTTTAAAATGTGAAGCACGGGCCAGTCCCTGACACAGGGAGTTTTCCTCACCGGTAATGCAAAAGTTCCGCGAAAGAGTGCCGATTGGTGAGAAAGACCCATGGCTCCTCCCGGCACCCCGACCAAGGCTGTTACCCCCGAACAAATCGTCCGGGAGTTAAAGCATCTGCCCTCAGCCCCCAAAGTGCTGCCACGGTTGAAGAGGCTGCTTTCGGATGGAAATTCCTCGATGTCGGAAATCGTCGAGCTGATCCGACTCGATCCGGGAATTTCCGCGCGGGTGCTGCAAACGGCGAACAGCGCTTTCTATAGCAAAGGTTCCCGTTGCTTCAACGTGGACGACGCGGTGAACCGCGTCGGCTATGACCAGGTTTACGAGCTCGTCGCCTACGCGGTCGCCTCGCAGGTTCTCATCCATCCGCTCGAAGCGTATCAGATCGACGCCGATCAGATGTGGTTTTCCTCCGTGGCCTGCGGGCTGGCGGCAGAGATGCTCGCGGGCATTACCGGCGAGGAACGCGACATCGCTTACACCGTGGGTTTGTTGCATGGCGTCGGCATGCTTGCCATCGACGATTGGGTCGTTCGCAACCACCCCGGAACCCGCCTGGTCAACCAGGGACTGCCCCGCGAAGCATGCGAGAACGAGCGGGCTCTACTGGGATTTACTCAAAACGAAGCCGGGGCGGCACTGTTACGCCACTGGGATTTTCCCCCTTCGATGGCAGAACCCGTCCGCTGGCAATATTTTCCCCGCAGTACTGTAGGCTATCAACGCATGGCCTGTCTGTTGCACGCAGCGAAGTGGGTGCGCAGCGTGGTCTGTGCTCCCAATCGTGCAGCTGGTCCGGCCCCACTCGATCCGTGGCTTTTGCAGCCGCTGCGACTGACTGCCGATCGGCTCGAACAGTGCGTGCTCGATGTGCAGGCCAAGATTTCCGACATCAGCAATCACCTGGACGCAAACGCCGAAAAAACCGACAAGGTGGAATTTCCCGGCGGCACTCGTGAATTTGGCGGCAACGCGCTGCGCCCGGGTTGATCAGTTGCCAGTTGGCCCGGGATGAAGTTATCCCGCTGGATCGCTCGTGACATGGGTTCAGTCGTTGCGCCGTCCACCGGTGAGCACCATCAGCAGATAAAGCAGGTTGCCCATCGTTGACACGAACGCGGCCACGTAAGTCAACGCCGCGGCGTCGAGCGTTTCATTGACGCCATGCATTTCGTCCTGCTGCAAAATGCCGAGGTTCACCAACTGAACTTTTGCGCGCCGGCTCGCATCAAACTCCACCGGCAGCGTGATCAGCTGAAAAAGAGCGATGACAACCAGAGCCACGACGCCCAATTGCAGCATAATGATACCGAGCGCCTTCGCGCCAAGGAGTGAAGCGAGCACGATGCCGAAGCTCATGACGCCCCAGGCAACCGGCGAGGCAATCTGCACCGCCGGCACCAGCGTCTGACGGAATTTCATCATGGAATAACCCACCTTCTGCTGAATGGCATGGCCGGCTTCGTGCGCCGCCACACCCACCGCCGCCAAACTGGTTCCGTGGTAGTTTTGTCCGGAGAGGGCCAGAAGTTTTTTAATCGGATCAAAGTGGTCGGACAGCTGCCCTTCCACTTCGACAATCTTCACGTCGTGAATGCCGGCACTTTCCATCACCGCAGCGGCGGCTTCGCGACCGGTCACGCGCCCGCGCGACGGAATTTGGGAATTCTTTCCGTACGCACCCGAGATTTTCATCTGCGCGTACAGTCCAAAAAGCAAAGGTCCGATAATGAGGGCGATCCAGATAAGCATGGTGGTAAATTGAATTGATGATTTATCAGCAAATCGCCGGCCAATCGTGACGCGGCGGTTGCTCAAAAACCAAATGCACAAGTTGACACGCCCGGGCGGTTTGCGAGGAGAAAACGGTCGCGTGGAAACGCGAGGTCCTGTTGTAAGAACCGACCTGTCCCAATCGTGTCACGGTCCACGCCAAATCAGCCCAACCCCGCCCGCGTAAGCAGCGCCTGCAAATCGGGAGGACGGCCCATGAAATCGGTGAAGAGCGTCATGGGATCGACTGAATTTCCCCGGCTGAGAACCTTGGTCACAAATTCTCCTCCGACATCGCTGTTGAAAATTCCCTCGCGTTTAAAGCGGGTGAACGCGTCGGCCTCGAGCACCTCCGCCCACTTGTAGGAATAATAGCCCGCCGCGTAACCGACCGGATCGGCGAAAACGTGGGTGAACCGGTTTTCCGCAGTCGGGGAAGCGGGCTGGGTGGGAATCTGGTAATCGCGAAGCAGATGCCTGAGGCCATCCGACAAATGCCCGGCCAAGTAAGGTGCCGGATTCGTGTGAAGCTCCAAATCCATCAGCGCAAACGCCAGCTGGCGCATGGTTGCCACTGCGCTCCGGAAATTCCTCGCTGCGGTCATGCGGTCGAACAATTCCTGGGGAATGGGTTTTCCCGTTTCATGGTGGCGGGCAAACAGGTCCAACCCCTCCCTCTCCCAGCACCAGTTTTCCATGATCTGTGAGGGCAGTTCGACGAAATCCCACGCGACGTTCACGCCATTGAGCGATTTGATTCCCACTTCGCCAAACAAATGGTGCAGCAGATGGCCAAACTCGTGAAATACCGTTTCGACTTCGCGATGCGTGAGCAGGGCGGGCCGTCCTGCCGTCGGCGGAGTCATGTTGCCACAAATGAGTCCCAGATGCGGCGCCCGCGAACCGTCCGCGTTCGGTCCTCCGGTAATCAAGTAATTCATCCACGCCCCACCCCGCTTCGATTCGCGCGGATGCCAGTCGGCATAGAGCGAACCGATGTGTCGTCCGGCGCGATCGTGAACCTCGTAGAATTTCACCTCGGGATGCCAAACCTCGACAGAGCCCGCGGGTTTTTCAGTGACGGTAATCCCAAACACCCGCTGGGTGATTTCGAACATTCCTGCAAGCACGCCCGTCACCGAAAAATACGGACGCAGTTGTTCCTCATCGAAGGCATAACGCGAGCGGCGGAGTTTCTCCGCCCAAAACGCCAGTTCCCAGGGAGCAAGAGGCGCAACGGCGGATGTGGTTTCGCCTGCTTTGAAATTCTCGAGCTCCGCACACTCCCGCCGAAATGAATCCTTCACCCGGCGATACAAGTCCTCGATGAAATCAACGGCTTTTCCGCCACTCCTCGCCATGCGGCGCGAGAGCACCAGATCGGCAAAATGCGTCTGACCGAGCAGCACGGCCTTCTCCTGTCGCAGTGCGAGAATCCGCTTCACCAGATCGCGATTGTCGTGCGGGGGTTGGGATCCCACTGCGACGGCTGCCTCCCACACCTGACGCCGCAATTGCGCATCCTCGGCGTACAGCATTACGGGTTCCTGGGATGGTGCCTGCAGAGTAAAACGCCACACCGGGTTGGTTTCCGTCCCATGCCCCTTGCGCAAGGCATTCTGGCGGGCGGCGTCTTTGGCGTGGGCCGGCAGTCCCGCGAGGCGTTTTTCGTCCGTGACCAACAGCTCCCACGCGTTCGTGGCATCGAGCACATTTTCGGAATATTTCTGCGTCAGCTGCGCAAGCTCGCTCTGCAGCAATTCGAGACGGGCTTTCTTTTCCGGCGGCAAATCCGCGCCCTGCTGGACAAAGTCGGTTACTGTCTCATCGAGAAAGCGACGATGCTCACCGCGCAGGGCTTTCGAAGCGGGTAGCGCCGCCGCGGCCTTCAGGCGAAGCCAAAGCGGTTCGTTCAGGGGAATTCGCGCCTGAAAAGCCGAGACTTTCGCGAGCATCGCATTGTGGGCCTCGCGCAATTCCGGCGAATCCGCCACGGATACCAGATGGGAAACCTTACCCCAGGTCTCGTTGAGCAACTCGGTCGCCTGCTCGAGGGCGAGAAACGTATTCTCATAATTCGCCGCGGAAAGATCCCGGGCCGCGACATGATCAATCGCACGCCCGGCCTCCAGCAACGCGTGCTCGACGGCGGAAACCACTTTGTCCGCCGTGAGCTGTGACCAACGGATATGAAACGAGCGATCGAGAAAAGAGTTGTCCATCAACTCCGTAATGACCGCTCAGAGCCCGGTTCTGTCAAATGAATTGGCGCTACCAGCGCAGCGTGGCGCCAATGGAATACTGGCGCCGGGCCGCCGGCACCGCGGGCACCTGCTGAAAATCGCTGTCCCAGACATTGTCGACGAGAGCAAAAAATTCCAGCCCATGCCAGCGCGGGGGCAGATAATAGAGGCCGATGGTCGAAAGCCAGGCACTGTTGCCGCCGATCGTGCGCAGCAGATTTTTTTCCTGCACCCGATATTCGTTGTCCACCCGCACTTCGAATCCTTCGCCCAGCCGTGCGGTGACAGCCGCGGTGAAACGATGTTTGGCGAAATTGAGCGCGTAGAAACTCGCGTCCACCGACGCCTGACCGTAGTCGGCGGATTTGTCCAGATACGTATAGCCCAATACGAGATCGTAACGCGCGGTTTTCTTCGACGCGACCACCTCAAAGCCAAACGTTCCCAAATCAACCGCATTGGCAGTTCGCGCCGTCACGCCCTTTTGAAAAGTCCAGTCCGTGAGATCGTCGTCCCAGCGATAGAATACGGCGCCATCCACCGACCAGCCGTCCGATTTGAATGACGCGCCCAATTCGAGGTTGCGACTGGTCTCACGACCAAGATTGGGATTGCCGCGGAACAGTCCCCCGGTCGCGCTGGAGTTCAACGCCGTATACGTGGGCACCTGCGTGCTCTCGGAATATTGGAGATAATAACGCTCGCCGCTTGAGCGCGCCAGTTCCACATCGAGCACTGGTGAGACGGCTGATTTGTCGCGATTCGTGTCGTCGTACGTCGCACCGGCACGCAGGGTAATCCTGCCGGCGTCGGAGTTGAATTTTGTCTCCGGCACGACTCCGAGTTTGAGGTAATCGCGGGAGTTGAACCGGCCGAAAGTCAGCGAGGTGGAATCGAGGTGATCACGCATGACCTGGGCATTGTAGACCACCGCGTAGTCGCCAAAATCGCTGCGTCCGTCCAGAGCCGCTCCTTCCACCCGCGAGTGATGCTGATAAGGATTGAATTCGCCGGGGACCAACCGGTCGTACTCATAGTCGTCATAGTTGCGGCGGTAAAATGCGCCCAGCTGCCAGAAACTGTCCGGCGATAGCTGCACCCGGTGATTAAAGGCATAAAGTTCGGTCCGGAGATCTTCCGTCTCGTTTGTACCGAACGGCGTGTAGAGATTGGGCCAGCCAAAAAATTTCTTCTGCACCCCGGCAAAAAAATCAGTCTGGCTGTTGCCGCTGCGCAGCTGGATTCGTCCCGCGGCACGTTTGAAATCGTGATCACCGAAATGAATGGAGCCATCGGATTCCGAGCGCGACAGCTCCACATCCGCGGCGATGGTCTGGCCGGCCGCACTGCCGGGCAGCACAAAACCCTGATAGAGGCTTTGGCGATTCGTGGAAAAGTCGCCGAATGCCGCGGACAATTCCCCTCGTTGTTCAATCGGGCGCCAGCCATACGCGATGGTACCGACTTCGGCGTTGAAGCCCGAAATCGCATTGCTTGCCCCGGTCAGGACGGTGGGCGATTGCAGCATTGCGGGAGCTACGGGAATCTCGGCAAAATAGTGTCCGGTTTGCGGGTCATAAAGCGACACCCCGCCCACTTTGAATCCGGTGTTTTCAAACAAGCCGCCGCGAATGGTGACGTCCGCCTGTCCTTCCGCCAGATTACGCTCCTGGATATCCACCCGGGGTTCAAATCGAAGGCCTGACACCGGCATTGCGAAGCTGACGACGGGGGTCTGATTTGCCACCTGGTCCGAATAAACCTCCACCTTGGGAAGTTCATAGGACGACTCCGTCGCATGAACGACCGGTGCCGTGAGCATTAAAGTGCACATGATTCCCGCAACACTGCCGGAGCGGGGGTGAAACAAGCTATCGCTTTTCATACTATGGTTAAATTTAAATTATATATAACTTAACAATGTGTGTAAAAAACAAGCCGCTCATAATTTAAGCGGCTTCGTTATTATTCTTCGCCGTCGTTTCCGATGGCTTCAACCGGGCAACCTTCAAGGGCTTCCATGCAAAGTTGGACATCCTCTTCCGTCGCCGGCTGGTTGAAAACGAATGAGTATCCGCCCTCTTCCTGGCGCTTGAAAAAAGCGGGTGCTGTTTCGCGACAAAGGTCGCAATCGATGCACTGCTGGTCGACATAGAACTTACCAACAGCATTGTCCTTCCATTTCTCTGCTTTGTTAGCCATTCGGGTGAAAAGAAGGACAATTACCAGCCGTGTCAAGAAGTCGAATTTCGGGCTGAAAACGATCAGTCAACTGACCGGGCAATGCTTGTATTTACGAATTAGGTGCATAATTTTTTCCCGATGTTATCCGACCGGTCTTACATGCGCAGCGACTACCCCCAGCGGCATACTTCCGCAGTAGTCTGGTTGCTCGCCGGAGTAATCGCCGCGTTTCTGATCGAGCTGGCCCTGCTTGCGCCCTGGTTCGGGCCCTCCGGAGAGGCCTTGATCAGCCAGCTTCGCCTGACCGTTCGGAGTGTCCAAAACGGACATCTCTGGACTCTCGTTACGCACAGCCTGCTGCATAACCCGAATCCCCTTCCAATCGCTTTCACTGTTCTCGGTTTGATTTTTGTCGGGCGGGAGGTGGAGCCCCTGTTGGGTCGAAACCGTTTTTTTGCGGTGTACTTTGGTTCAATTTTGCTCGGTGCGCTGGCTTGGACGGGAGTGCACTGGATACACGGCGGAATTCACATGGGAGCCGCCGCCGGAGTTATGGGGCTGTTTGTCGTTTTGGTCTGCTTTTACCCGGAGCAAAAAATCGATTTTCCAATCCTGTTTTTGATTCCTTTCACCATACGCCCCAAATATCTGGCCTATACGCTGGTTTTGGTGAATGGGCTCGCGCTGGCGATTTTCGAAATTCCCGGATCCCCCCTCCCCCTCGATTACGCCCCTTCGGCTCATCTGGCAGGCATGCTGGCAGGCTGGCTTTACTTTCGTTTTTTTCACGCCAACAACGGCTGGGATCGCGTGCCCACAGTCGAACTGCCCGGCTGGATGCGACGAAACACCAGGACGGACACCGCTGTGGCAACCGTTGCGAACCACCAATCGGAAAAGTCGTCCGCCGATTTGCGCGCGGAAGTCGACCTGATTCTCGACAAGATCAACAGCCAGGGATTTGGCGCCCTGACCGAAGACGAAAAGCGCATTCTTGACGAGGCCAAGGACCTGCTAAGCCGTTCCTGACCGTTACATTCAGCAAAATTTCCACAATCTTCCGTCCCCCCATTACTTTCGCGCAACAAACGGCATTTCATGCCGACTAACTGGTAGTCCCTTTCTTAATTCGTGAAACTCATCCCCTTCCGTTTTACCAAGATTTTAGCAATCGCACTTGCCGTGGCGGTCACGGCTTCGGCCGCCCTGGATCGCGAGTTCAAAACCACTCCAGTCATGCGGCTGGAAACGCGAACCCTGCTGCAGATGCTGGAGGTGTATCATTACAATAAGGACGCGGTCACCGCCGCCAACTATCCCCAGCTGATTTCCGATTTTCTCGCTGAACTGGACCCCCAGCGGTTGTTTTTCACCGCCGAAGACGAACAGGCGTTTCGCCGGCAATACGGCACACGGATTGAAACCGACCTCGCCTATCTTGGGAACATCGACATCGCATTCGACATTTACCGCGTATACGAACAGCGCGTCCAATCGCGCACGTCGTGGGTTTTCCAGCAGCTCAAGCAGGATTTCGATTTCACCGGCCAGGACACTTATGCGCCTGATCGCAGCAAGAATCCCTTTCCGGCCAATGCAACTGAAGCCGACGACATCTGGCGCCGTCGCATCAAATACGAAATCCTGCAGGATCTCCTGTCCAAGAAACCGGCGGAGGACGCAAAGAACACCGTGCGCAAGCGCTATGAACGCATGTTGAAAAACCTGAGCGATATCGAGGCTGCGGACATCCAGGAAATGTACCTGACCAGCCTGACGCGCATGTATGATCCGCACTCGGATTATTTCTCCTCCGACACGCTTCAGGATTTCAGCATCCAGATCAAATTGTCGCTGATCGGCATCGGAGCCGTACTCAGCATTGAAGACGACGGCAATTGCATCGTCCGTGAAGTGGTTCCCGGCGGCCCGGCATTTAACAGCGGTCAGATTCACGCGAATGACAAGATTCTGGCCGTCAAACAACAGGACGGGGAAAACATCGAAGTGGTCGGCATGAAGCTCCGCCGGATTGTCGATATGATCAGGGGCGCGAAGAGTTCAAAGGTCACCCTCACCATTCTTCCCCGCGATGAACCCGATGCCACAAAAACGAAGGAAGTCGTGATCACCCGCGACGTGATCAAACTAAACTCCTCCCGCGCCTCCGCATCGGTCTACGATCTCCCCGGCGAAAACAACGAGACTGTTCCGGTCGGCGTGATCGTATTGAACTCCTTTTATGGCCCGTCGGAAGATTCGACCGATGCCGAGGCCAAAAGCACAGCGACCAGGGATGTTTCCGAGCTCATCGGCAAATTGAAGGAACAGGGCATCAAGGGCCTCGTCATCGACCTCCGCCGCAACGGTGGCGGTCTTCTCTCCGAGGCCGTAGACCTGACCGGCCTGTTTGTGGCACAAGGCCCCGTGGTACAGGTGCGCGACTCGCTTGGCCAAGTGACTGTCGACAGCGATACCAACGCCTCCGTCACCTACGACGGCCCCCTGGCGGTGTTGACCTCGCGCTTTAGCGCTTCCGCTTCGGAAATCTTTGCCGGTGCCCTGCAGAACTACGGTCGCGCCGTAATCATCGGCGACAGCTCCACCCACGGCAAGGGCACGGTTCAAGCCGTGCTGGAGATGAAACGTTTCATGCCCCGCCTGAATCAGGATGTCACCAATACCGGCGCCGCCAAATTGACCGTGCAAAAGTTTTATCTGCCCAACGGCTCTTCGACGCAGATGAAGGGCGTCATTCCCGATGTGTCGCTGCCTTCCATCGACGATTATCTGCCCATTGGCGAGGCCAGCCTCCCGCACGCACTTGTCTGGGATGAAATCAAATCCACGTCATTCCGCGGCAAAACGCTGGCGCCCACCTTCCTCAAGCCGCTGATCCAGGCCAGCCAGCAACGCCAGAACACCCTCGAGGAATTTTCCTACCTGAAAAAGAATATCGACTGGTTCAAGGAACGCCAGGATCAGAAGACGATTTCACTCAACCTGCAGCAGCGTCAGTCGCTCAAACAGTCCGACGAGGATTTCAAAAAGAAAATGGACACCGAGCGCGACGTGCTCGCCAAGGCCAACTATGCTTCGCACGCGGTGAAACTCGACTCCGTGCTGAAGCTGGAAAGCACCTCACCCAAGGAGGCCGCCGCACCTGCCGCCGACGATGCGGACAGCGAAGCACCCGATGCCGACAGCCAGAACAAGCTGGACGTCCATCTTCGCGAGGCGTTGCGGATTCTCAAAGACGCGCTGCGTTCGAATCCAAATCCCGAGTACTGGGCGGACAGCACCGCCGCGACGCCCAACCTACACAAAGGCTAGGAAGAAACGATCGCGACCGGTCAGATCCTGCAGGGACTCGGTGCGCACATAACCGGTTTTTGCCGCCAGCCCGGCCAAGGTGGCGTGCTGGGCAATTCCCGTCTCACACGCGAGCATCCCGCCTGCGCCCAGGCGATCCCTGGCCTGCGTGATGATCAAGTGCAACGCGGCGGCGCTTTCGGGACCTGCTGACAGCGCGGAGACCGGCTCAAATTCGCGCACCTCGACCGGCGCCGCCTTTGTTTCCTCGTCGGACAAATAAGGAGGGTTGGCAACAATGAGCGGATACTTCCCGTCACTCCCGAGTGCGGAAAACCAATCCGATTCCACAAATTTCACGCGGTCGCTCAAACCGGAAGCCACCGCGTTTTCGCGCGCCAGCGACAGCGCTTCCACGCTTCGATCCACGGCGGTAACGGTGGCTAACGGATAAATTTTAGCCAGGGCGAGCGCGATCGCTCCGCTGCCCGTCCCCAAATCGAGGATCGTCGCCGGCGGCTCATGAAGCCGGGCGGTGAGCAACTCAATCAGGTACTCCGTCTCCGGGCGCGGAATCAGCGCCCGCCGGTCGACCTTGAGTTTCAAGCCACTGAAATCGCATTCACCCAGAATGTACTGCAGCGGTTCGCGTCCGCCGCGACGCTTCACCAAAGGCCGGATTTTTTCCAGCTCCGCCTCGGTCAACGGCCGTTCAAACTGCAGATAGAGCTGCATTCGCTTCAAAGCCAGCGCGTGACCGACAAGCAATTCTGAATTGAGTCGGGCCGATTCCACGCCGCGTTTTTCCAAAAACTCAGTCGTGCGCTTGATGATTTCGAGAACGGTCAGCATGGTCACTCGTCGTCGGCCCCGCCGCGATTGCGCACCGGAACGGGCATGCCCGTGAGCTCCGCCAGTTTTTCCTCAAAAGCGGCGCGCTGGAGGGATTCGATGATTGTATCGATATTCCCCTCCAAAATCGACGGCAGGCTGTAGAGCGTGAGGCCGATCCGGTGATCGGTCACCCGATTCTGGGGAAAACTATACGTGCGGATGCGCTCGCTGCGACCACCCGTGCCGATCTGGTCACGGCGTTGCGCGGCATATTTGGCGCGCTCCTCGTCCTCCTTCGCCTTCAACAGACGCGACCGCAGCACCGCCATCGCTCGCGCCTTGTTTTTTATCTGGGAGCGGTCGTCCGCGCAATACACCACCAGTCCGCTCGGCTTGTGCACAATGCGCACCGCCGAGTCCGTGGTATTGACGCCCTGCCCGCCGGGACCGCTCGCCCGCTGCACCGTGATCTCGAGGTCTTCGGGATCAATTTCCACATCGACCTCCTCCGCTTCGGGAAGCACCGCCACCGTCACGGTCGACGTGTGAACGCGTCCATTTGCCTCTGTCACCGGAATGCGTTGCACCCGGTGCACGCCGCTCTCGAATTTCAATTGTTTGTAGACCTGCTGGCCGGTGATCAGGAAAATCACCTCCTTGAATCCGCCACGATCGGAGACACTCGAGCTCATGGGTTGGATTTTCCAACCGCGCCCTTCCGCATAACGCACATACATCCGGTAAAGATCGGCCGCAAAGAGCCCCGCTTCGTCGCCGCCGGTGCCGGCGCGAATTTCAAACACGGTGTTGCGCGAGTCCGACGGTTCCGGCGGAATCATCGCGCGCAGCACTTTTTGTTTCAGCTCCTCGCGCCTCGCCTGCAATTCGGGGAGTTCCGACTGCGCCAGCGATTTTAATTCAGCATCGGCCGCGGGGTCCCTGATCAACGTGGAATGCTCAGCAATCTCGAGGCCGGCGCGTTCATATGCCTGATGATCCTCGATCATCTGCCGCAGACCGAGTTGTTCGCGGGAAACTTCGGTGGCTTTGCGTGCATTGGCGTAAAACGACGGCTCCGCCATCTGGGCGTTGAGTTCGTCCAGACGAAGCTGAAACGAAGTGATATCCGGGAGTGATTCCATGCAAAAGGTGAAGAGGGAAATTGCGAATTGCGTCAGCCGTGAGCCACGGCTTTATAAACGACCGAACCAACGGCGGAAATCCCGCCGTCTAGTAGAAAACATTCGCGATGGCCTCAACGCTCTTCACTCAGAACATCATCGCCTGCGTCTGGGATTTTGACAAGACTTTGATCCCGGAATATATGCAGGCCCCGCTCTTCCGCCGTTTTGGGGTGGATGAGGCGACTTTTTGGGCCGAGACGAACGGCCTGGCGGAAAACTACCGCAAACGCGGCTACCACATTTCGCCGGAGATCAGTTATCTCAACCATCTTCTGACCTATGTGCTCTCGGGAAAAATGTCCGGACTGAGCAACAAGGTGCTGCGTGACTGTGGAGCGGAAATTAAATTTTATCCCGGGCTGCCCCGGTTTTTTGAAACCTCCCGCAGCTGGGTGAAAAACAAACCGGAATACGCCAGGCATGAAATTGTGCTCGAACATTATGTCGTAAGCACCGGTTTGGCGGAGATGGTCCGGGGCAGTGCGATCGCGCCCTATATCGATGGCGTTTGGGCCTGCGAATTCATCGAAAATCCGCTGCAACCGGGCTTCCTCCGCCAGAAGGAACTGATGATCGATGCCGCGGCGGAAATCGCCCAGATCGGCGTGATGATCGACAACACGACCAAGACGCGGGCCATTTTTGAAATCAACAAGGGAACCAATAAAAATTCGGCCATCGACGTAAACGCGAAGATTGCCGCGGAGGATCGCCGGATTCCCCTGCAAAACATGATCTATGTTGCCGACGGCCCGAGCGACGTGCCGAGTTTTTCGGTCGTCAAAAAAGGCGGCGGGAAAACCTACGCGGTTTACAATCCCGCCGTGCGCGCCGAATTCGAACAGAACGACCGGTTGCGCCACAATGGCCGCATTGATCACTACGGCCCGGCGGATTATACGGACTCCAGTGCCACGGCGCACTGGCTGCATCTGCATATCGAAAAGATCTGCGATCGCATCGTGGCCGATCGCGAACTCACCATGGCCTCCCGCGTCAGCCGGCCACCCCGGCATCTGAATTCATCCCCGGAAGAGGACGCTGCGCGCAAAGCAGCCCAGCAGCCCAAACAAAGCTCCTTTCTGGAATAAGGCACAAAAAAAGCGCGAGCCGGAGCTCGCGCTTTGAAAAGAAGAAGGGGTCAGCCCGCCGCGATGACGAAATGAGGCGGATCCTGCAATACCCGGAAACGCACCTGCCACTCATCGGGCACCACGGGCTGGGGTTCAGCGGTCTTAACCGTATTGGCCGTATCCAGTGATATGGTCCGCTGCTCTTCCAGATTACGGCGGCCTTCCTGGAACGTTTCCACTAGGTTGGTCACCCGTTCCGCATAATGATAGCTGGACGCGGGGGCGCGCCCGGAAAGCACTGCATCGACGCCCGAATTCCAAGCCAAGGCGATATTAAAGGGGTTTACTTCAATGCCCGCGTTTTCAAAGGAACGCTTGATGTACTCATAATGGAGTACCGCTACTTCGTCCGCCTCCTGCCGCTGGATGGCCAGGCGGAATGGCTTGTTGGTGTGCATGCGCCAAGTGGTCGGCCTGAACTGATAAGGTCCCAGTTCGCCAAAACGGCCCACTTTGGTTTGGTTCGTTGGATTCTCCACCCAGTTGATGGCCCGGAGGGTTTCCCAACGATCTGCAGCGACCGCCTTAATTGTAAAAGCGGAAACTGTCAGGATTATCAGCAGTGAAAAGGTCAGGTGTTTTTTCATACTTTTTGATAACTTGGAGACTGAGAAAGGTCATATTTCAGACACGGACAAGTGGTAATTTGTCCCCAAAAAACGGTCCGCGTCGCTCTGTCCCGCCTTTTACTTTTTCACTGGGAAAAACTGTAAAACTTACACTTTTTACGCGCCTTTTTGCCCAATTATTTTTGACCGTTTTTTCCCGATTTTTGAGCAGAATCCTGGATGAGTCGTGCGACGAGGGAGGTCCATCCGGTTTGATGGCTGGCACCCAATCCCTGGCCCGTTTCCGCGTGAAAATACTCGTGGAATAGCACGGGGCCCTGTGGATCGGAATCGCCCGCGCCAGGCCCCTTATTTCCCTCGCAGGCACGCCTGCCATCAGAGTCGGGTATGAACAATCTCACCAAACGCCGGGCGATTTCGGAGGCCGCGCCCTGCAGGGTTACCCGTTTGCCGCTGCCGGTGGGGAATTCGACCGTGAAGCCGTCTCCGTAGAAGTGGTGGTAACGTTCGAGTGCCTCGATCAAAAGGAAGTTGGTCGGAAACCAGATCGGTCCGCGCCAGTTCGAGTTGCCGCCAAACAGCCCTGAATCGGATTCCCCGGGCACATAGGACACCCGGTGTTCCTGCCCCCCGGCCTGCAGCACGAAGGGATT
>JBEHXD010000052.1:0-16240 GCA_048498875.1 Verrucomicrobiota bacterium | reverse complement strand
ATTCCATCCACAGCTTGGCGGCATTCGGATGCGGCGCATAGGCGCTGATCGCCTGCACGTAGACACCGGCGACGACGCCGGTTTTCGGCACGACGACCTCGACCGGCGGGTTGCCCTTGAGCGTGTCGCGCCACGAGAGGGCGTTGTAGTCCCAGGCGACCACGATCGGGGTGGAGCCCTGGGCCAGCGAGGCCGACTTGCCGATGACGGGCACGAAGTTTCCGGCCTTGTTGATGTCGGCGAAGAGCTTGAGGCCTGCATCGCCCGCCTTGGCGGCGTCGCCGCCCGCGGCCGAGAGACCGGCGGCATAGATATCAAGGCGGATCACTCCTATCTCGTCCGCAGTCTGCGGACGCCGCCGGAAGAACTCGCCATCGCGGAAAAAGGCCCAACCAAAGGGCAGCCCTATCTGCCCGTGATGCCTCCCTTCCTTCCGGCCGTATTGTCCGATCAACTGGTGGATGCGCTCGGCTCCTACCTCGCCACGTTGAATGAAGTTGCCAATCAGGGTCCGATCACCCGGCTCGTGACCGAGGCTGGGGTGGAAAACTATAATCCGATGACGGATCGCCTGCAGATGCTTGTCGATCGCTCAGTGCGCATCCAGCGCGGGCCGATGGAACATCTCTCCGGTCGCGCAATTCACATCGGTTTCCCGAACGGCGTGAACTACAGCTTCGATCCCCGCGTGCTGGCGATCGCGAAAGTCTGGCAAGGCGGGTTCCTCGACATGACCGGTGAATGGCTGAACCGGGGTGGCGGCGGCTTGAAGCCCGGGTATGAGAGCCGTGAAATCGCGCTGGGTGATTCGGAAGCCCTGCTCGCCCCGCTCAATGCGAAGGGCAATCCCATCGACTTTTCGTTCAAGGATCCGAAATTCCACGACGAAGCCTCCATTCGCGCGTCGCTGTACAGCCCTGAGGATCATCTCGCCAAGCTCGCCGCCGTGGACGCGCAATTCCTCGGCTATTCCCGCGACTCCACGAATCCTTCCGCGGCTCCGGTTTTCAGCTACCGGGTCGGAAAAAATACGGTGTCACTGCAAACCTCGTTCGACGCGGACGGTGCAGTCCGGATTGTTCTCACTGGTGACTTCGCCACCGAACAAAGTTTTTCGCTCGATGAAAAAGTGCTCACAGGTTTCGCCGCTCCCCAAGGTTCAGTGAAAAACGGACGCTGGATCCTGCCCGCCGGCAAGTACAAGGACGTCGTCGCGAAAGCCCATGTCGCCCTCGCGCCCAAGGTATGGCATCCAAGCCCGTCGGCCTTCAAACACGCCGCGCAGCCCCTCGTGGTCGAAGCTTCGACGCCGACGATCCCCCGCGGCTATCGCGCGGAATCCTATCTCGGTCCCAAGGACAACTACGGTCGCGACCAGCTCTTCGAAGCACTCGGTCTCGCCGTCGCGAAAGACGGCACGCTCGTGGTCGCGACCCGTACCGCCGGCATCTGGCGGTTGGTTAAAGGCGAATGGCATTTGTTTGCCGAAGGCATGTTCGACAGCCTGGGCGTGGTCATCGAAGACGATCACGGCCTCAGTGTAGTGGTCGGACAAAAAGCCGAACTCACGCGCGTGACGGACACCAACGGCGACGGCTTGGCGGACACGTTCACGACCTTGTCGGACTCGTTTACCTACACGGGAAATTACCACGAATATCTCCACGGTCCGATTCGCGATACGAACGGCGACTATCTTTATGCGCTCAATCTTGCGGACGCGAGCCAGACGGAAGCCATGTATCGGGCGAACGGGAAATACATGGGCACTCCCGGCGGTTATCGCGCCTGGACCATTCGCGTGCCTAGCTCGGGAGGATTCCAGCCCTGGGCGGAAGGCCAGCGCAGTCCCGCCAGCCTCGGCGTCGCACCCGATGGGTCGCTCTGGTACGCAGACAATCAAGGCGAGTATGTCGCCACCTCAAAACTGTTCCGCCTGAAGCAAGGCGTCTTCTATGGCCACCCTGCTTCCCTGGTGGACCGACCCGGTATGACTCCTACCTCCCCTGAAATTGCATGGGACAAAGTCGCCGATTCCCGCGAGAAAGCCGTGGTGCTCTTCCCACAAAACCGGCTGGCCAACTCGCCGGGTAATCCCGCTTGGGACACCACCGGCGGCCGCTTTGGCCCCTACGAGGGACAAATGTTTATCGGCGATCAGACGCAATCCGACTTGATGCGCGTCATCACCGAAAAAGTGGGCGACGCGGAGCAAGGCGTTGCCATTCCCTTCGCAACCGATCTCGAGTCCGGCATCATGCGTCCGGTGTTTCTGCCTGATGGCAGCATGCTCATCGGTCAAACGGGACGCGGCTGGCAGGCCAAGGGTGGTCGTGTCGCCAGCCTGCAGCGCCTCGTGTGGGACGGCAAAACAGTCGCTCCGACGATTCATCACGTTTCGGCGGTCGCAGGCGGATTCGACGTCAAATTCACCGTGGCGGTGCCCGCGACCTTCAAGGATGCGGAGCTCGCCACCGCGCTCGCGATCAAGTCGTGGACCTACCGGGACGCGCCCGATTACGGTTCGCCCGAATTGGACGAGCACGCCGAGCCGGTCACCAAGCTCGAATTATCCGCCGATCGGACAACTCTCCATGTCACGCTCGCCAAGACCGAGCAGGCGAAGGTACATCCCCATCAGACGGCTCGCGTCTACCAGCTTTCCGTTGCTGGCAAGGCGGTGTGGGGCGAAACCAATCCCAGTTTCGAGGCGTTTTACACGCTTTATCAGTTTCCAACCAAGTAGAGCCGGATCGAGCAGAAACTTTCATTTTTCATGAAAGCGTCGCTTGGTTGGCAAGGGACGTGCTTTTATCCTCCATGTCTTGTCCGCTTAGCGGCGAGACATGGGGTATAGTAAGAAAATAATGGGCGGACCGCTTAGGGGTAGGCGGTCCGCCCTTCTTTTTAAGTCTTCAGATCCATCAAGCGACTGAAGCACCAAGGCGGCGGTCCAAGGCGTGATGCGTGATATGAGTATCACACTTCTTATCGCTTAATTTCCACTACTCGTCGCGCAGCGCCTCGATGGGCGATACTTGGGCCGCCCGGCGTAATGGCAGATACACTGCCAGCAATACCACGATCATCATCACGCCACCGGTGACCGCAAAAACGCCGGGATGAATTGCCCCCACGCCGAACAGGACGCTCTGCATGGCCCGACCGACCAGCCAGGCGCCGCCCATCCCAATGATCAAACCCGCAGCCAGAAGACGGGCGCCGAGACCGATGAATTGCGCCAGCACCTGTTGGGGCAACGCTCCCAGGGCCATGCGGACACCGATTTCACGCCGCCGCTGATTGACCGCATACGCGAGCACTCCGTAGGTACCGATCGCCGCCAGCAGCAACGCCACGCCCGCAAAAATTCCGGCGAGAATGGCGGGGGAGCGGCGAGCCACCAGGCTGTCATCGATACGCACCTGCATCGATTTCAAATCGTCGACGGGAAGTTGAGGATCAATTTTCAGCACGACAGTCTTGAGCGAATTACCCAAAGCCTCCGGCACCATTTTTGTACGCAACACGACCGAAATCCCCGACGACGAATACTCCTTGTAGGTAAAATAGACCGTTCCCTGCCCCGCTTTTTCGGAAAGGTCGTTTTGTTTCACACTGCCAACCACACCCACAATCGTAGTCGCCCTTTCCTCCGAAAAGGTCGGACTGGAGGCAATCCGGTGCCCCAAGGCACTTCCTTTCGGCCAATAACGCTTCGCGAAATCCTCGTCCACGACGCATACCTTTTGCTCCCGGTGATTGTCCGCCGCCTCCAGGAAACGACCTTCCCGGAGAGGAATCGACAAACTCTGCCAATAATCGCCCGCCACCCCGGAGGTGTAGTGCGCGCGAATCGAATCACCGGGTGCCAGTTCGACCCCTTCGATCGCAATGGCATTGTTGTTCGCGTTTCCACTGAAGGGCAGACCGCTCGTAATTCCCACCGATTCAACCCCCGGAAGGGTTTTCAACTCAGTGAGCAGCCGTTCGACAAAGGCGAGTCGCGGGGGTGTTTCCGGATAATTTTTCCAAGGCAGTGAAATCTGTCCGGTCAGCACCTGGCTGGATTGAAATCCGGGTTGCACCGCCAGCACCCGCTTCAGACTCACACCGAGCAGCCCCGCACCCGCCAGCAGCATGAACGCCAGCGCCACTTGGGCGATGATGAACCCATGACGCACCCGATGGGCGGCACGGCTGACCGTTCCTCCGCGGGTTTCCGCTTGAAGGACGGGCGCAAGTTTCGTCCGCAAATTAAACCAGATGATGGGCAGCGCCAACGCCACCCCGACCACCAGCGAAACGCCCATCGCCACCGCCGCCACGCGTGCATCGAAAACAATCGTCGCCCCCAAGGGCAGCGAATCGGTGCCCAAAACGGACAGCAGGCGAATCGCCGCCGCTCCGCCTGCCAGACCGAGCAAGCCACCGCCCAATGCCAGCAGGACCGTCTCTAGCATGACTTCCCGGGTGATGTGCCGGCGACTCGCCCCGAGCGCCTGCCGAACCGCAAGATCCCTGGCGCGTCCGCTCGCCCGGATCAAAAGTAAGTTCACCAGATTGACCCCGCCAATAAGGAGCAGCGAAAGCACGCCGGCCTGCAGCAGCAACAAAATGGGCTTTACGTCACGCACGTGGTCCGCGTGCAGGAAGCTCACCGTCGTGTGATAACCTGCGCCCTTGAGCAGGCTGGCATAAGGATCGTCCGCAATCTGCTTCAAATTAAACGCGTCGATCTGCGCCTGCGCAGTGGCGAGAGTCGCGCCGGGAGCAAGCCGTGCGATCAGTTGGAAATTATTCGAGTGCCGCTGTTTTAACTCGCGGTCCTCGGCGTTGGAAGCCGCAGGAATGAAGAATTGGGCCCGGCTTGAGAGATAGCGAAAGCCGGGGGGAAGCACGCCGATGACAGTCACCGGCAGGCTGTCGACTTGGAAAGTTCGTCCCAGGACGTTGGCGTCGGCATTAAATTTGGTCCGCCAGAACGCATCGGTAAGAATCGCCACCGCGCTGCCCTTGTAAAACATCTCATCGTCGTTGAACGTACGTCCCATGGCCAGCGGCACGCCCAGGGTGGCGAAAAACTCGGGTGAAACGCGGTCCCGATCCACCCGGTTGGGCGCCCCGGCATCACCAATGATGGCGCTCCCACCCTGGATGATCGCAGTCGAGGCAAAGGCTTTGATTGCTTCACGGCGATCGTAGTAGTTCGGAAGCGACGCCCCGGCTCGCTCAACACCCGCGCCGGGATAGGCGTTGATCGCGGTAACCAGCTGTTCAGCGTGAGGAAAGGGCAATGAACGGACCAGAATGGCGTCGACCACGGCAAAGATGGCGACGTTGGCGGCAATACACAGGCCCAGGGTCAGCAATACCGTGGCGGTAAAACCCCGTTCGTGAGCAAGACGGCGAAGACTTTGGCGCAGATCGCTGGGAGAGAAAAAGAATTTCACGGTTCGAAAACACCGTTAACCGATGTTTAGTTACAAAGATTCTGGAAAAATTCGACCTCATCACTTGACTCCAAGCCGCGCCATTCAAGCCCCAAGTCAGCCATGCCCCACTATATCGCTTTTCTTCGTGGAATGAACCTGGGCAACCGCCGGCTTAAAATGGACGTGCTGAGAAAGCTTTTTGAGGAATTGAAGTTCTCCGGGGTGGAAACGTTCATCGCCAGCGGCAACGTGATTTTCACCGCCAAATCCGCCGATCCCGTAAAACTGGAAAAGCAAATCCAGGCTCACTT
Organism: Verrucomicrobiota bacterium; assembly: GCA_048498875.1. Taxonomy (GTDB): domain Bacteria; phylum Verrucomicrobiota; class Verrucomicrobiia; order Opitutales; family Opitutaceae; genus Lacunisphaera. Next base: position 10,494 of record JBEHXD010000052.1, on the reverse strand, counting down.
GAAAAAGTCACTCGGCTATGAGGTCGACACCTTCGTACGCACCCGGGCGGAAGTTGCCGCGGTGGCGGCGCTTCGGCCGTTCTCCGCCGCGGATCACGATCATCCCGGCCACACCATCCACGCTGGATTTCTGCGGGAACCGCTGACCGCCGCACAAGCGAAACACCTCATCGGCTGCCGAACCGATGTGGACGAATTTTTCGTCAAAGGCCGCGAATACTACTGGCTCTGCCGGATCAAATCCAACGAATCCAAGGCTTGGGTTTCGCCACAGATGAAACTGGTTAAACTTCCGTCATCCTCGATGAGAAATATAACCACCGTCGGCAAGCTGGCGGCGCTTTATCCGGTCCCGGCTGCCTGATTATTTTCATGAGTATTCGGAAGGTTTTCGTTCTGTTTGCCTTCGTGACCGTGTTTCTTTGCGCATTTGGAAAGCCCCAAGGCGAACCCATAAAGCTCGGATTCTTCATGTCGATCACCGGTCGTGACGCCTCCTTTGGCGAAGCCGCCTCGCGCGGGGCGCAACTCGCCGTAGATGAACTGAACTCGGCCGGGGGAATTCTGGGGAGACCCGTCGAACTTCTCATCGAGGACAACCGGTCTCTTCCCGGTGAATCGGCCACGGCCGTCAAAAAACTGATCTCCCGCGACAAGGTCGTTGCCCTCATCGGCGAATGCGCGTCGTCGCGCACGCTCGAAGCGGCGCCGCTCGCCCAGAAAGCCGGCATCCCACTGGTCACCCCGGCGTCGACCAATCCAAAAGTCACCGCGGTCGGTGATTGCATTTTCCGGATGTGTTTTGCCGACCCCTTTCAGGGAGAAGTACTCGCCAACTACGCATGGAAAAAGCTCGGGGTGCGCAAAGCCGCGCTCCTGACAGATCCCGGTTCGCCCTATTCCACTGGCCTGGCTGATGTTTTTTCCAAAACCTTCACCGCGCTCGGAGGAACCATTGTTGCCGCCCAGAGGTACAGCGGTGGGGACAAGGATCTGCGCGCGCAGCTCACGGCCATTCGCGCGGCGAATCCCGACGCCCTCTTTCTCCCCGGATACTATGTCGAGGCAGGCCTTGCGGCCCAACAGGCCGCTGAACTGGGAATCCACGCCCCCTTGCTCGGAGGCGACGGATTCGAAGCCCCGCAACTTTTGGGTATCGGCGGTGCGGCGTTGAATGGCACGTATTACTCAACGCATTATTCACCGGAGAGCGGAAATCCCGTCTCGAAGAATTTCGTCGCCGCCTATCGGACGCGATACGGCGATGCGCCGGTGGGACTGGCCGCGCTCAGTTACGATTCCGTCAGGCTGATCGCCGACGCCCTCACCCGCGCCGGGACGACGGAACGTGCCGCACTGAAAAAGTCCCTCGCCACCACGAAAAACTTTGCCGGCGCCACAGACCTGACCTCATTCGATGAGCATCACGACGCCATCAAGGAAGCGGCGATCATTGCCATTCGGGATGGCCGGTGTGTGTTCGTCGACAGCGCCAGGCCCTAGCGCGACCGGGGTGAAGGCTTCACGACCTCTTCGCGCAGCAGCTTCACAAAGCGTTCTGCGTTTTGCCCCGGACTGACCGCCGGCATGCCTGCGACCACCACGGTCATCGCCAGTGGAGGAAAAAACGGACGCATCACCAGCGAGGGGGGCAACGAACAGGCGATGGTCTCGGTCAGAATGGCGGCACCTGCATGTGCATCCAATGCGGCAAACAACGTGGAAATCCCATCGGCACTTTGATCCTCGAAGCGCGGCACCACTCCGAAAGGCTTGAGTATCGCGCGCATTTTCGGAGCGTACTCCGGAAAGTTCACCCGTCCCAGTCCGCGCAACGGCATCTCCTTCAACCGGGCCGGGGGAATGCGTTTCAGCCGCGACAGCGGATGTCGCTCCGCCATCACGATCACCGTCGCCAGCCGCCGCAACTCGCTCCACTGAAAATCGGGATTGGCGGACTCGGTACCGGCCGCGGTCAACACCAGGTCGAGTGAGCCCGCGGCGGCCTTCTCACTCATTTCCAGCGGCGAAAGATCGAACAACTCCACGCGCACCTGCGGGGCCATTTTCTTAAAACGCTCGATGGCCCGCGGCATGATGCCCGCGGTGAGCGACGGCGCATAGCCCACCCGCAAGACCTCGCCGTGCACTTCACCGCGCACCCGCTGGATCGCCTGGTCCGCCTGCGCCAGCAAGTCGCGAGCCTCATCATAAAACAGTTCGCCCGCGGCGGTGAGCGTTACCGAATTTTTTCCGCGCACAAACAGCGGCACCCCCAGCTCATCCTCCAGATCCTTCACCTGCCGGCTGAGCGCCGGCTGGGTGAGATGAAGATTTTCCGCGGCCCGGCTGAAACTGCCATGAGCCGCCACGGCCGCGAAGTAACGGAGATGCCGCAATTCCATGCGTCAAGGCAGCTATAACCAAAAGTATGAGCGAGCTTAAAAACACGGCATTGGGCGAACCGGCGGAAACCGGATATTCTCACTCCAGTCCCACAACAAACCGTCACTTTCCAACCCAACGCTCCCATGATCACCGCCACTCTCATCCTCACCGCACTCGTCCTCGTCATCACCCTGGACAACGACGGGATCCAGTATCCCGAATAATTTTCCCAACCCTTCCCTCAATTAAAATCAACCTTCCCATCCCATGAATACCATGACCAATTCCTCCTCCAAACTCCTCGGCAAAGTGGCTCTCGTGACCGGCGGTTCCCGCGGCATCGGCGCCGCCATTGTGCAGCGCCTCGCCGCCGACGGCGCCTCGGTCGCCCTGACTTACAGTGGTTCAAAAGAAAAAGCTGACGAACTCGTACGCAAAATTGAGGCGGCTGGTGGCAAGGCCATCGCCATCAAAGCCGACGCCAGCGATGCCGATGCCACGCGAGCAGCGGTAAAACAAACCGTCACGACTTTCGGTGCACTCGACATTCTCGTGAACAATGCGGGAGTCGCGGTCATGGCGCCGATCACGGAATTCTCCCTTGAGGATTTCGACCGCACGATGGCGGTCAATGTGCGCGGTCTTTTCGTCGCCTCCCAGGAAGCCGCCCGCCACCTGCGCGACGGAGGCCGGATCATTCACATCGGCAGCGTCAACAGCGACATCATGCCTTTCGCCGGTGGCTCGGTCTACGCCATGAGCAAGGGTGCCGTCGCCAGTTTCACCAAGGGCCTCGCCCGTGATCTTGGCCCACGCTCCATCACGGTGAATAACATTCAACCCGGCCCGGTCGACACCGACATGAACCCTGCGACCGGTGCATTCGCGGACACCCTGCGCGGCCAGATGGCCCTCAAGCGCTACGGCCAGCCGGCGGAGATCGCGGGTTTTGTCTCCTACCTCGCCAGCCCGGAAGCCGGTTATATCACCGGCGCAAGCTTGCTGGCAGACGGCGGGTTCGCCGCCTAACCCTGCGAGTTGCAAGAAAAGGCGAATCTTCACTCCAGTACCAAAAAATCTCCCATGAAACTTTCCGACCGCCATCAACTCCTCGACCAGCTTAACTGGCGCTACGCCACCAAACAGTTCGATCGTTCGCGCAAAATCAGCCCGCAGGATTGGGCAATTCTGGAGGAAGCACTCGTGCTCACACCTTCCGGAGTCGGCCTCCAGCCCTGGCAATTTTTTGTGATCGATGATCCCAAAGTGCGCGCCGAGCTTTTGCTCGCCTCCTATGGTCAGCCACAGGTGGTCGACGCGTCCCACCTGGTGGTTTTCGCAGCGAAGGCAAATTTCGCGGAGGCCGACGTTGACGCCCATGTGCGCCGGATGGCGGATGTCCGCGGTCTTCCCGTGGAGTCACTCGCGGGATTGCGCAACATGGGTGTTCAATCGGTCGTCCAAGGCATGAACGAAACGGAGCGCCGTTCGTGGGCCACCAATCAAACCTACATCGCGCTGGGCAACCTGCTCACAAGCGCGGCTCTCCTCGGCATCGATGCGTGTCCCATGGAAGGCATCGAACGCAGCCGCTACGACGACATTCTAGATTTAAAAACCAAGGGCCTGCGGACGACTATGATCGCAACGTTAGGCTACCGCCTGCCTACCGATAAGTACGCAACCACTCCCAAAGTGAGGTTCCCGCGCGAGCAGATTGTCCACCACGTCTGATCGCGGAGTAAAAGAGCGGAGATCAATCGCGAACGCGCACCGGAATACGGGCGTAGTGAAAGCCGCTTTCGTCTTCGTAACCTTCGGGCAAACAAGCATCCAAAGTGAGCAACTTACCAACCGCCAGAAGTACCAAAGAAACGCAGATTTTGAGGAGGATGAGGGTCATGGGATGTGGGATTTATCCCTACCTGAGCACTACCGGTTCCATTTTTCAGAGGCGGTTTGCAATCAATTGATTTCAAGAACAATATTAAAGTAATCGCATTTTCCCAAAATACAACCGGCATATTGTGCCGGACCGTAAAACCTCATTTTAGCGTTTTTCCGGCGAAATCTTCCTGATTGGAGCCGCAAAGCGCTCATGCGCCTGACGATCGACGGGATGGTAAGTGACCACGGCTATAGGAGGACGGTTGCCCGTATCATTTCCGTCCTTCCAATTCGCTTTGGGTCGCACTGGACGAGGAACAAATCCTCCTCCGCAGTTGGGACAGACGTTGCCTAATACCTGATCAACACAGCTTCGACAGAACGTGCATTCAAAGCTGCAAATCATCGCTTCCACCGAGTGAGGTGGAAGCGACTGGTTGCAATTCTCGCAGGTGGGTCGCAATTGAAGGGCCATACTTGGAGATTTCAGCGGGCCCGCCCTCACCGTCAATTCAACGCCTCTCGCAAAAACCACAGCCGGGCGGAAAAATCGCCCTCACAGAATGGGAATCGCCGGGAAAAGCCTTATGGCTTTCCCCCAAACGTCACGAAGTCATCAAGCTCGACCCATTCAAACCAGGTCGCGATGTCCTCGCGATGGGGAGCATTCTTGCGATGGACATCGTTGAAAAAATTCCGGGTGTCAGGCGATGACACCGTCCACTGTTCCATCCATGCCGACCATGCGGCAATTTCACTGCCCTGGCGTTTTGGTTGGGCGTTTTCCATGACGTACGCGAGCAACTCGCTGTCGCTCTTCCCCTTTTTCACTTCGGCCATGAACCCGTCCGCAGAAAGACCCGTGAAGGCCAAAAAACGTTTATCGAACGGACAGTCGTAATGGTAATCGCCGTTGCGACCGGCGACAACGGCCCGCGCCTTGTCAATCATGCGAGGCAAATGAGCGAAACCACCGAGACGCGTGCGCGGACTGCGGGGCGGGTGACGAGTGAGATCCGGGGCGGAGTAATTTACCGAGGCAGCGGCCGTAGCCGTGGGATTGGTATAGGAAGATTTAAGGGTATCAGCCATAGCCCCACAATAGAACTGGTTTTTGTGCCAAAGACAAATGCCGGGCGCGACTTTTTCCCCACTTATTGATGGGGCGGCGGCTGTCGAAATCCGGTCATAAAAAAACCCACGCGGACAGCGCGGGTTTTTGGACTCGAAGACCGGTCACTGCTGCTTGAGCGCCACCTGGTTCACTTCCACAAAGGTTTTTCCGTCTTCATCAATGTGCGCCTCGATATTCATGGTCGTATTTGAGCTGCCCTTTTGCAGGACACGACTGAATTTCGGACCGTTGGAATCGGAGGAATTCTCACTGGCCAGGACCGTGTAGCCATTGTCGGCCAGTTTTTTCTCGAAGAATTCCGCGACTTTTTCCGGTGCATCGGTCGTTTGAAATTTATGTTGGGCGGTGGAAACCCCGGCAAAGGTGTTTTGGCTGGCCTCCGTCGTCACAATTTTTCCCGGATAGATCGGGAAATCCGGCCGGAAGTTTTTCAAGGTGGCGCTTTGCGCGGAAGATTGCGCCGCGGAAACCGACTGGGTGGGCGCGGGCGAAGATACTTCCTTTTCCGCAGGTTCCGCCACCTCCGGTTTTGGCTCGGTCACCGGAGTGACAGTCTCGGACTTGATCCGGGCATTCACTCCCTTGCCTGTGGCCACCTGTTGGAGGATGGCTTCGACCTTGTCCGCGCTAAAGTTCTTCGAATCGAACGTGAAAACCTCACCGGTCTTTTTGTTTTTCAGGACAATCGTGCCCGCGTCGAGATCCTTTGAAACCACCTCGATGCCGGGCATGAATGCCGCGGTGAGGGCCAGCTTGGCCACGGCCGGATTTTTCTGATTTTCCTTGTTATATTCGTCACCCTTTTCCTTCACCTTTTTGCCAACATAAATGCAGGTGCCCACACAGCTGGCGAGGATCAGAAACAGCAAACCAAACACGACACACAACACGATCACGAGCGTGTTGCTTTTTTTAGCCGGCGCGGGTGCAGGTGCCGGGGCGGGAGGTGGAGACGCGGGCGGAAGATCGGGGGTGGCCATGGGATTTGGGAATAAACGTTAAGTGGGACAGACCCAACGCTAGAATCCTCTTTCGCCGTGGCGAGTGCGAACGAACGCGACCCTATGGGCCGGTCGGTCAGTCGCGCTTGATGGTAAGGCCCGGCACCGTCTCCGCCGCCCGTTCCACGATCGCAATGTCGTTGATTCCGCGGATGCCGGAAAAGGCCGCGGCGATCAATTTTCCATCGGGAGTAAGCAAGGGCACTCCACCCTGCCATCCGATGAAATCCGGCCGGTTTACGCCAAATTGCGCTTCGTCCAATTTGCCCGCATAGACCAGTTCCTCAAAGCGGCCAGTGTGATATCCCGTGCTCCAGACCTGAATCACCTTGCGATTCGCAATGCCGAAACACCAGCGGCCTTTCGCCCGGTCTTCGCCGAAAATGTGGCCGTGGATCATCCCATCGGGGGTGATGACCACAAAGGCCGCGTTGCCTTTGGACATCTCCCAGTCGGTGGGATCCTTCATGAAGGAAGGAAATAAACGAATGACTTCGGCCGTGAGTTTTTGCGAATAAGAATCGGACATGGTGACCGTGCGGTGGAGGGAGAAAATTGGGCAACCGACCCCACCCTGCGATACCTGGGATTCGATTTCGAGCCATTTGTCGGACACGCGGGCGAAGCGGGCAAAATCAAAGTCTTCATCTTTCCGCCGAGGAGTCGCCTCACCCTCGCGTGGAGGACGATTGACCTGCCGGAAGTTTCTGTCACTTTTCGAGGAATGAAGACTGACCTCAAGCGACGGGCCGGGTGCAGCAGGGCGTTAGCTTTGTTTACCGCTATTTTTATTCCGATGCTTTGCGGCTGCACCACGAATCATAACACCACGCGCAACCAGAATGTCCGTCCCGCCCCCTACGTCGCTTCAGCCGAGGAAATCATGCAGCGCGATTCGGTTAAAGTCCGGGCCCGCCAGTTGATCGACTCCGGTAAGTATAAAGATTACGCCGACGCGCGCCGCGCCGCTGAAAAAGAATATCCACCAGTGATAAATTCCGATCAGGGTGCCCAGGAAGCCGCTTATTATTACCAGCAGCAACGGGTCAAGGTGCAGGAGAAATTTGAAGCCGATTTGGACAAGATGAAACGCAAGTCATGAAAAAAATCATTCTGCTCAGTCTCGCCGCCGGAGTTCTTTCCGGATGCGCCTCAAAAGTGACCAAGACCACGACCGAACACCGCGGCAATCCGGCCCAGGGAATCGCTTACGGCGGTTTTGTCCAGCAGCGCACCGAACAGTTGCAGCAAATGGGCGGCCCATTCAAGGACCGCGCCGTGGCCGAGCAGAAAGCGGTGGAGGAAGCCAATTCCCGTTTTGGCACGGACGCCAATGATTCGGTGACGACCATTTGGTCCACGGATCCGCAAGCCGACAAAGCGCGCGCTCAGGACGAGTTTAACGACAAGCTCGCCGACATGGAGAAACGAAAGAGAACGGACCCCTGACCGCCGTTAGTCGGCGCGCGCGAATTTACCATTCGCCACCCGCCGTCACTTGGCCCGATTGCGCGGATGATGTTTGGCATGCTGGTCGAGCAAACGGGAATTTTCCACCGCGGTATAAATCTGGGTGGTGCCAATGCTCGCGTGTCCGAGCATTTCCTGGATTGCGCGCAAATCTGCGCCCCCGCCGAGCAAATGCGTGGCGAAGGAATGGCGCAGCAAATGCGGCTTCACGTTTTTGCCCAGGCCGGCCGCCTGCGCATATTTCTTCACTATCACCCAGACGGTTTTTCGGGAAATCGCCCGGCCACGTTCACTGATGAAAAGCTCGCTGCCGGTTTTCGCCTTAACCAAGCGCGCCCGGCCTGATGCCAGATAAACCGACACGGCTTCGCGCGCGCGTCCGCCCAGTGGGACCACCCGCTCTTTTGCGCCCTTGCCAAACACCCGCACGAACCCGTGTTCGAGGTCGACTTGTTGCATCGTCAGACCGCTCAATTCCGAAATGCGCAGGCCGCTCGAATAAAAAAGCTCCAACATCGCCCGGTCGCGCAACGCATAGGCATCACCGCCGGTCGGCGTGGCGAGCAATTTCTCCATGTCCTTCGACGAAAGAGTCCGGGGCAGTTTGCGCCGCAACTTCGGACCTGAAAGCAGTTCAGTCGGGTCGTCTCTCCGCACCTCCTCTTTCTTCAGATGACGAAACAGCATTCTCACCGCGCTCAATTTTCGCGCCTGGCTGGACGGCGAGAATTTTTCATCGCTCAGCCAATGTAACCAGGAGGTCAACTGGGTTACGCTGACTTTCGACCAGTCCGCCGCGCCCTGCCTGGCGAGAAAATGCGCGGCCTGCCGCAGATCATTCTCATAGGATGCCGCCGTATTTCGCGACAATCCCCGTTCGAGTTCTACAAAGCTGAGATATCGATCAATGTCGTCCGCGAAAGCAGACGGGGCCGGGGGCATTGGTGCCGTTTTCCCCCCTGCGTCGGCTTCCTTGCGGGATTTCACCGGCAAGCGCCTTCGAAACTTAGAAACGCCGCGGACGGCGGGCCGGACCCGTATTCGGAGGCAGATTGGTCTCGCGAATGCGGTAAGTGATCCGCGCCTTGTCCAAGTCGTAGGGACTCATCTCCATCTTCACCTTGTCGCCCGCGGCGATCTTGATGAAATGCTTGCGCAGCTTGCCGGAAATATGCGCCAACACCATGTGGCCATTGTCGAGTTGCACCCGGAACATCGTGCCCGGAAGCACCGTGGTAATCTTACCCTCCACTTCAATCACTTTGCCGTCAGACATGAGAAAAAGGGGGGCTGGCTGGTAGTTGGATCATGCAGAAAAGGAGCAATGAAAAACCGTTGTAAGTGCGTGAGACCGCACGTAAGTCAAGGCTTTACGAGAGCATCATGGATACACCCTATAAATCCCTGCCTTGTCCCTTTGAAAAGGCCCACCCGTCGCAGCTCGTCCGTAACGACGAATTTTACATGTGGCAGGCCTATAACCAAGCCATCGATGCCTGGCGGGAAGATGAAGTGCCGATCGGCGCGGTCATCGAACTTAACGGGGAAATCATTGCCTCAGCCCACAATCAGCGCGACGCCACCCGCGATCCCACCGCTCACGCCGAAATCCTGGCGTTGGGTCAGGCCGCCAAGGCCGTGGACAACTGGCGCCTCGTGGGCGCCACCCTCTACGTCACCAAGGAGCCCTGCCCCATGTGCTCGGGAGCGACGCTCATGTCGCGTTTGAAACGGGTCGTCTATGCAGTCTCTGACCCGAAAATGGGATGTCTTGGTGGGGCGCTGGACCTCAACAATCTCCCCCAATCCAATCACCACCTTGATATCAGCCGGGGGGTACTGGAGAAACCCTGTTTGGAATTATTGCGGGCGTATTTTCAGTTGAAGCGAAAAGACGAATAACTCGCCACCGGGAAGCGAACTATTTTAAAGCTGTCGCCCTTCCTCGCTACCGAGACAGGTTTTTGCACCGGCGTTCAGTATTAAAGCCATGGAAAGTTGACGGAATCGCCGTCCCGTGCACATTGGCTTTTCCCTATCATAATTAGAAAGAAATAAACCACTCCACACAATGGCCTATACGCTTCCTCCCCTTCCCTACGCTCCCAACGCTCTCGAGCCGCACATCGACGCGAAGACGATGGAGATTCACCACGGAAAACATCATCAGGCTTACATTACCAACGCGAACAATGCGTTGAAAGATCACGCTGACCTCGCGGCGCTTGATGTGAATGCCCTGATTGCCGATCTTTCAAAGGTTCCGGAAGCGATCCGCGGCGCGATCCGCAACAACGCCGGCGGACATAGCAATCACTCTTTCTTCTGGACCATCCTCGGCCCCGGCAAAGGTGGCGCACCCAAGGGCACGCTGGCCGCGGCGATCGATGCGCAGCTCGGTGGATTCGCCAAATTCAAGGAAGACTTCGCCAAGGCGGGCGCCACCCGCTTCGGCTCCGGGTGGGCTTGGCTGGTTGTCGGCGCCGACAAAAAACTTTCCATCGGTTCGACCGCAAATCAGGACAGCCCGCTCATGGGCAAGGCCGTTGCCGGAATCGAGGGCAAGCCTGTCATCGGTCTCGATGTTTGGGAACACGCGTACTACCTGAACTA
>JBEHXD010000051.1:0-16436 GCA_048498875.1 Verrucomicrobiota bacterium | reverse complement strand
TCAAGGCCACGGCGCCAAACAGGGAGCCGTCATAAGGAACCTCCGATTTCCGCCATTTCTTTCCCCGGTCGGTTGAAACCAGCAGCGTGCCGCTCTCACCGGCGAGATACAGGATGTCGCAGGTCCCGCGGGTCAGGTGATTGTAGTGCACTTCGTCAGCCATCGGCTTCGCCGGAGCCCACGATTTGCCCCCGTCGGCGGTCGTCAGGAATTTTCCGTATGCGCCCGTCGCGAAACCGGTGGACGCATCGAGGAAGAGGACATCCAGAAAAACAGTGTCGGGGTCTTTGCCGTCATCCTGCCGCTGCCAGGTTTTGCCGCCATCCGCGGTGGCAAGAATCGTGCCCTCGTGGCCGACAGCCCAGCCATGTTGGGCGTCGGGAAAGGAAACCGCGGTGAGCAACGCGCGGGTGGGGGCGATGCTTTGCGTCCAACTTACCCCGTCATCGCTTGAACGAACGATGTTGCCGTGTTCGCCCACGGCCACGAGCGAATCGCCGGCCCGGGCGATGCCCAGCAGCGGAGCGCGCGCGGCGAGGGTCGCCGGCTCGGAATTTTCGAACGCGCGGGCCGCCGATAAGGTGACGAGAAAAATAAAGCCACACCGCCGAATGGCGGTCCCGAAAGCAGATTGGATGAAGGCGGCGAAGCGAACCACCGCTTGGCCGGCCGTCACGATCATATCAGCGAACGCCTTCCTGGCGCAGCGTCGAAGGCGTATAGTCCTGCGGCGTGCGTTTGAGGTCGAAATCGTACATCGGTTTTTCGTTGTCGAGGCCGAAGGCGATGTAGCGGCCGGCAATGAGATCCGTGTGAACCTCGAGAGTGCTCCAGAAAACCTGCGCATCGTAGTATTCAATGCAGTGCGCCTCCGAAACACGCCAAAGCTGTCCGCGGCCGTCGTACTGATCCACGGCCAGAATCTGCCAGCTATCCTCGTCCACGTAGAAGGTGCGGCGTGGATAGACGTGATTGATGCCAGGTTTGACGGTCGCTTCGACCACCCAGACGCGGTGCAACTCATAGCGGGTGTATTCCTGATTAATATGAAGCGGCTTCAGAATGTCGGAGTTTTTCAAGGCGTCGCTGTGCAGCTTGTAGGAATTATACGGCACATACATTTCCTTGCGACCGGTAAGCTTCCAATCGTAGCGATCAGGCGCGCCGTTGAACATGTCGAACTGGTCGGAGGTCCGCATGCCGTCAGCCGCGGTGCCGGGATTATCGTAGGCGACATTGGGAGCGCGGCGGACGCGACGCTGGCCGGTGTTGTAGATCCACGCGCGGCGCGGTTCCTTCACCTGGTCGAGGGTTTCGTGCACCACCAGGATGGAACCGGCGAGACGCGCCGGGGCGGTGACGGCCTGTTTGTAGAAGATCAGGACATTATCGAGGTCTTTTTCCTCGATTCCTTCGCGCACGTAGTTGAAGAGAAATTCGTCTTCAAAATCGACCAGCGTGTAGGAGCCATTCCGCTGGGGAGCGGCCTGGCTGACGTGACGGGCCGCGGCGATGCCACGGTAACGGGTGAGATGATTCCAGATGACCTCCAATCCATTTTGCGGGATGGGAAAGGGCGCGCCGACGATGGCGCCGGTGATGCCGTTACCATCCCCGGTCAGTGAAGCCGTGGTCGCGGATTTTTTCGTGGCCTCATAAATCCGCGTGGGGTTCGAAAAACTCCGGTGCGTCGCGTAGACGGGCATGGAATAATCCGGATAAGCTTTCAGCAAAGCCATGCTGCCAGCGGTTAATTTTTCCGCGTATTTGTCCGCGTTGGCCGCGGTAATGGTGAAAAGCACCTGGTCGTCTTTGAACGGGTCCGGATGATGTGCCCCCTTGGTGTAACCGGCCGGAGGCGAGGTGATGCCACCGTTCCAGGCAGGAATGGTGCCGTCGGCACTGCCGGCTTTTTCCGCACCGAGCGGGGTCAGGTCGTTGCCGAGACGGTTGGCGTCGGCGGCGGAGAGGGCGGCCACGGCCGGACTGGCGGCGCCGAGCAGGCAGAGCAGGGGAACAATCAGCCGGATCCGGGAATGAGAAGGGGATTTCGTATTCATGGGGTGGATGCGGAGTCCGTTTAGAAGGAATACTTCAGGTTGCAGGAAACATAGTCGCGATCACCGAGGAGGTTGTAGCGGCCGGCGCCAAAGAAATTCACATAGCGCAGGTCGAGTGCCCAGGAATTCTGGAAAGTAAACTCGGCACCGATCGTGATCGTTTTGCGCCCGTGAACGAAATTACCCATCGGGAGCGGCGTGTTGCCGCTGACATCGTGGGAGAAGACGAGCAGGGGCGAGACGTTGACGCCGTGAAACACGTTATTGTAATCCAGGCGTCCCACCAGTTGATAACCCCAGGAGAAGTCATCAGCGAAGGCGGAGGCGGGTTCGGAGAGTGGGAGAACCCCCGAGGCGTTGTTGCCGGAATTGGTCATGTAGGCGAGATTGCCGCCTACAAACGTACCCGGCCCGTCAAAGCGCAGCAGGTCTTTTGCGGGGAGATCAGCGTAGACGAAACCCGTTTCCGCGATGAGCGTGGTTTGCGCGGCACCGAGCCAGCCGCGGCCGGTGTAGGTGGCGGTCATCTGGCCGGTCCAGACTTTCTCGCGGCGGTAGCCCGGCACATAAGTATCCAGGGCGTAGGTACCGATCTGGTTGTTGGCCGCGAAGCGCGCGGGGAGGGGCGAAAGGGCGGCGAACAGCAATTCGACGTCATCCACCTGCAGCGGCTGGTTTTCGCGATAACTGATTTCCCCCTGGACCGCGACGCCCTTGACGCTGGTGTTAAAGCTGACGCCGTAGAGGTGAATGTCCTCGGGAAATTCGATCAGGTACTGCCCGGTGGCAGCGGCGGTGAGCAGTTCCTTTTGGGCCAGCTGGCTGGTCACGCTGGCGACTGTGGAGTAAAAAGGCTGGAGCGCCGCGGGCAACGAACTCGCGGGCACGCCGGTGAGGGTCGCCCCGATCAGCGTGGTGAGCGCGCCGGGAACAGCCGCGGGATTGCCGAGCGCAGTCGCGAGATTGGTGGTCAGCGTGGTGTTGGCCCCAAGAATCGCGCCGGCCGCGGATGCCGCCGCGGCGCCGTTGACCGGGACCTTCGGGGTCTGAGCCGAAATCACCGGCAGCCGGCTGTGGTAATTCATGAAATAGAAACCAAATTCTGTGTCCTTCAAACCGTGCGCCAGCCAGCGCAGGTTGAGTCCGTATTGTCCGCCGTTGGACGGTTCGCGATCCTGGCCGCGCATGATGGCGCCGAGGGGCGCGCTGTCGGCGATCGCACCGAAACCGAGATAGACCTTTGTGCCGCCTTTCGCGACAAAGTCATTGGTGCTGAAATAGGTCCCCGGCGGATCCACGCGCGTGCGTTCCCAGTCGAGCAGATAAAAGGCCTCGAGACTGAGGGATTCACTCAGGTTCAGTGAGCCCGACACCATATTGATCGGACGCAACGCCTCTTTCAATTCCGAGCCGGGAGTGCGGAGTTTCGCGACGTCGATCGGGTTGACGGAATTGATGCCATTCGGGATGAACGTGCTTTCCCCCCAACTCAGCACCTGGCGACCCAGCCGCACCGAGGCTGGCATGCCGCCGGGCGAACCCTTGAGGTAAACGTAGGCATCGAGCAGTTCCGCCCCATCGCCGACGATCTTTTGGGCCTCGTCGCTCAGTTGGGTGCGTTCGCGGTCGCCGTCGGAATTGATGAAGTCGTTAAAATAGAATCCGCGCACAAACAAACCGGCATTTTGCGTATGCAGGTCGAGGTCGTGCGAAGCCTTCACCAGGAAGGAAGCCATGCCACGCTTGTAATTCAAATCCCCGTCGTCGGCGTTGGACGAGCGCTGCAAACCGCCGGCGGAAATCGAATAATAGGCCTGGGACGGGTTGTTGACGCGATAAAGGCCACCCACGGAAATGGTGGTATCGAAACTGCCTTTGACGTCGCCGACCTCAAAAACGAAGCCGCGAAGAGGAGTGATCGCAGTGCCGATCAATCCACAGAGCAGAGCCGTTCGCCACGGCAGGGAGCTTAATGAAACGGGGGGTGGGTTCATAGCGTAATTCGACAAGCTTGCCTCACGCGAGGCGTCCGGATTACAGGGGCGGGTGGGGAACAAGCCGTTGGCTTGGTGACACGGGCTTTACACTGAATTTTTCGAAGGGTAGTTCAAGGCCTAAACCGCAATAACTTAAGCAGGGTGTTTGCCTTATTACTTTTTTGACGCGTGCCGAAAATCGGCAACCTTGGCGGGATCGACGCTGCTTCACACATCCACGTCAAAGGCGCCCGGGAGCATAATCTTCGCGACCTCGAACTCCGCATTCCCCGCGGAAAACTGGTCGTGCTCACCGGCCCGAGCGGATCCGGGAAATCATCCCTGGCCTTCGATACGATCTACGCCGAAGGCTACCGCAAATATATGGAGAGCCTGTCGGCGTCCGCCCGTCAGGTGCTCGACCAGTTGAAGCGACCCGACGTCGACTACATTCACGGACTTTCGCCCGTTTTGGCCATCGAGCAGCGCACGGGCGGAGGTTCGCCCCGCAGCACGGTGGCAACCGTCACTGAAGTTGCCGACTACGCGCGCCTTCTGTGGGCCTTGTGTGGCGAACAACGCTGTCCGAAGGATGGTGGCAAGGTGGAGAAACGCTCGCTGGATGACTGTGTCGCGCAGTTGCTGCGCGATGCCCCCGGGGAACGCGCGATCATTCTCGCCTCGTGGATGACGGCCAAGCCCGCGGTGTTGCGCGATGAACTGCCCCGGCTGCGTCAGAGGGGATTTCAGCGCGTGCGCATGGGAGGCGAAATCAAATCGCTGGACGACCCGCGCCTTGTGCCCAACGGCAGCGCGGAAATCGTGGTCGAGCTGGTGGTGGATCGCGTGGTGATTGCGGCTGACCAGCGTAGCCGGCTGGCGGATTCGCTGGAGCTGGCCTTTCGCGAAGGACAAAACCGCGCGCTTGTGCTGGTGCAGAAAAACGCCGAGGCGCCCTGGCGCGAAATCGCGCTCAGTCAGAATCTGAGCTGCGTGATTTGCGGCGATGTTTTCGAACCGCTCACCCCGCGGCACTTTTCCTTCAACCACAGCGAGGGGGCGTGTCCGGATTGCGGCGGATTGGGACGCAAGATGACTTTCAGTGAGGAGCTCATTGTCCCCAATCCCGACAAATCAGTCCGGGAAGGCGCGATCAAGCCGTGGCGGATTGGCGGAAAAAACCTGATCATCCGTCACAATGCGATTCTCAAGCAACTCGCTGAGCAACTGCCGTTCGAGGCGGAGACACCGTGGCGGGATTTGCCCGCGGAAATCCGCCACGCCTTGATCCACGGAGCGGGTGACCGGCTTTTCAGTTTCCGTTTGCGACGCACACAAAAAGCCGAAACCAAGCCGTTTCCCGGTGTCATCGCGCTGCTCGACGTGGGGAGACGCGAGTCGCGCAGTGACGGTTATCGCGCGCGACTGGCGACCTTCATGTCCAGCGGGGAATGTCCGACCTGCCACGGACTCCGCCTTAATGCCCGGAGCGCCGCGGTATTGGTGAATGGAAAAAGTTTCGGGGTGTTCGATGCGATGAACATCCGCAGCGCGCTCGGGTTCACGCAAAGCCTGCCCGCGGTGTTGCCGGAGACGGATGCGGTGGAAGAGGTGCTGACCGGGGTTTCGCAACGACTGCATTTCCTGACGGAAACGGGACTGGGTTATCTCACGCTCGATCGCGAATACCCGACACTTTCCGGCGGCGAAGCTCAGCGCGTGCGACTGGCCACGCAACTGGGGATGGGCCTGGTAGGCGTGATTTATGTGCTCGATGAGCCCAGTATCGGGCTGCATCCGCACGACAACCAGCGCCTGCTCGCCAGCCTGCGCGAACTGCGCGATCGCGGCAACACGGTGCTGGTGGTGGAGCACGACGCCGACACGATGCGCATTGCGGACGAACTCATCGAGCTCGGACCGGGAGCGGGCACGGAAGGCGGGAAGATTTTATTTCAAGGTCCACCCGCAGCGGCGCTGGCGTTGCCGGTGTCGGCCTCGCCGACGGGCGCCTATCTCGCGGGCAAACTCGGAGTCACGCGCGAGGCGAAACTCAAGGAGCCCGACGATCGCTGGCTGGTGGTGAAAGGCGCGAGCGAGCATAACCTCAAAAACATCGAGGCGCGGTTTCCCGTCGGATTGATTACCTGCGTCACGGGCGTATCGGGTTCGGGCAAGAGCACGTTGATCAATGACATTCTGGCCGCGGCGGCGGCGCGAAAATTAAACGGCGCGAAAACCCTGCCCGGACGCCACCGTGGCCTGAGTGGGCTGGAATATTTCGAAAAGGCGGTCCAGGTGGACCAGGAGCCGATCGGCCGCAGCCCGCGCTCGAATCCCGCCACCTACGTCGGCCTGCTCGATCTCCTTCGGGATTTGTTCGCCCAGCTTCCGCTGGCGAAAGTGCGCGGTTACAAGGCCAGCCGGTTCAGCTTTAATGTCCGCGGCGGTCGGTGTGAGCGGTGTCAGGGCGATGGACAGATCAAACTCGACATGCAGTTCATGGCCGACGCTTACGCGCCCTGTCCCAGTTGCAACGGGCAGCGTTTCAATCGCGAGACCTTGGAAGTACGCTTTCATGGCCTGAACATTGCGGAGGTGCTGGCAATGACCGTGCGGGAGGCCTTGGAACGGTTCCGGGCGATTCCCCGGATCACCGAGAAACTGGCGACGCTGGATGCGGTGGGACTCGGTTATCTGCAGCTTGGCCAGTCGGCGACGACGCTTTCGGGCGGTGAGGCCCAGCGGATCAAACTGTCCCTGGAACTCAGCAAGCGCGAGCAGGGCACGACGCTTTACATCCTCGACGAACCCACGACGGGATTGCACTGGACGGATATCCAGCGGCTGATGGATCTTCTGTTTAAACTCCGCGACAGCGGCAATACGCTGCTGGTGATCGAGCATAATCTCGACGTGATCTCGCTCGCCGACTGGATTGTCGATCTTGGCCCGGGCGGAGGGCCTGACGGCGGTGAGATTGTTTATGCCGGACCGGTGACGGGTCTTAAGCAGGAGACGCGGTCGTTGACCGGAAGGGCGTTGCAGACGGAAACCACGCGATAAAGAGTTTTTGCACTCGCGGAATTTTGTCGTTTGGTAACTGGATCAGGGGCGCTGCGTCATGCTTAACTGGCAGCCGGCGTGCCTCGATCGTTCGTCGTTACCCCGGCGGCGATTGTTTCCGACCCAGATACTTTCTCAAAATCCCCCATCCGCTCTTATTATTTACTGATTATCCCTGTTTTTTAATCCCATGGCTGAACAAAATTATGATGCGATCGTGGTCGGCTCCGGAATCAGCGGCGGTTGGGCCGCGAAGGAGCTGACGGAAAAAGGATTGAAAGTGCTGATGCTCGAGCGCGGGCACAACATTGAGCACATTTCGGGTTACACGAATGCCCTCAAGGCGCCATGGGAACTGCCGCATCGGGGAAAGAACACCCAGCAGCTGTTGCGGGACTATCCGGTGCTGAAGCGCGATTACGTGCTTTACGAGGGAAATGTGGATTACTGGACCAATGAGAAGGATTGTCCTTACCGAGAAGAGAAACCCTTTGCCTGGTTCCGCGGCTATCATGTGGGAGGCCGCTCGTTGATGTGGGGGCGGCAGAGCTACCGGCTGAGCGATTTCGACTTCGGTGCGAACAAGGCAGACGGTTGGGCGGTCGACTGGCCGATTCGTTACGAGGAAATCGCACCCTGGTACGATCACGCCGAGAGCTTTGCCGGCATCAGCGGTTCCAAGGAAGGGCTCGCCCAATTGCCCGACGGACATTATCTCCCGCCGATGGACCTGAACTGCGTGGAGCAGGAAGTGGCGAAGCGGATCAAGCAGCACTATGACGACCGTCGCCGCATGATCATCGGGCGGGTGGCGAATCTCACGGTGCCGCATAACGGACGCACGAATTGCCAGTATCGCGACAAATGTGCGATGGGATGTCCGTTTGGCGGCTATTTCAGCACCCAGTCGTCGACCTTGCCGGCGGCGGTGGCCACGGGAAATCTCACGCTGCGGCCATTCTCGATCGTCTCAAAACTTTTGTACGATAAGGACACGCAGAAAGCGACCGGCGTGCAGGTGATCGACGCGGAGACGCACGAAACGAAGGAGTTCAAGGCGAAGGTTGTTTTCCTCTGCGCCTCGGCGTTTAATTCGACGTGGGTGCTGATGAACTCGGCGACGGAAATCTGGCCCGACGGTCTGGGCAGCAGCAGCGGGGAGCTGGGTCACAATGCGATGGACCATCATTTCCGCTGCGGCGCATCGGGTCAGGTTGAGGGCTTTGACGACAAATATGTTTATGGCCGGCGGGCGAACGGATTTTATGTGCCACGTTACCGGAATTTGTTCGGTGACAAGCGCGGCTACACGCGCGGATTCGGTTATCAGGGAAATGCCAGCCGGCAGGGCTGGGAGCGCGAGATCGCCGAACTCAGCATCGGGGCTGATTTGAAGGACGCGCTGACCGAGCCGGGCCCGTGGACCATTGGCATGGGCGCTTTTGGTGAAACGCTGCCGTATCACGACAACAAGATTTCGCTCGATAAGAACGCGAAGGACAAATGGGGGCTGCCCATTCTGGCCATGGATTGCGAGATCCGGGACAACGAAAAGAAAATGCGCGTCGACATGATGAACGATGCCGCGGAAATGCTGGAGGCCAGCGGCGTGAAAAACGTGAAGACCCATGATTCCGGCTACATGTTCGGCATGGGCATCCACGAAATGGGCACGGCGCGGATGGGGCGTGATCCGAAGACCTCCGTGCTGAACGGACACAACCAGGTGTGGGATGCCAAAAACGTTTTTGTGACGGACGGGGCGTGCATGACGTCCGCGGCGTGCGTCAATCCCTCACTCACGTACATGGCGTTGACGGCCCGCGCGGCCGACTTCGCCGTCTCCGAAATGAAAAAAGGAAACCTTTAACATGCTGGCCATGACACGTAGGGATGCGATCGAGCGCCTGACTCTCCTGATGGGCGGCGCCATTGTGGGCGCGGAGGTTTTCCTGAACGGAACCATTGTGGAAGGAAAGCCGGCTCCGGCTTCGTTCACTCCTCAGGACACGGCCCTGCTCGATGAAATCGGGGAAACGATCATCCCCACGACCACAACGCCCGGGGCGAAGGCCGCGCAAATCGGCGCTTTCATGCAGATGATGGTGAACGACTGTTACGACGAGCAAAACCAGGCAATTTTTCAGGCGGGGCTGGGGCAGGTGGAAGCCAGCGCGCAAAAACAGTACGGCAAAAAGTTCATGGATCTCTCCGCCAGGGAGCGCACCACGCTGCTGCAGGGAATTGACAAGGAAGAACGCCAATACCGCGCGCAGAAGGCCGCGTCAGATCCGGTCCACTATTTCCGGCTGATGAAACAGCTGACCCTGCTCGGCTATTTCACTTCGGAGATCGGCTGCACACAGGCGTTGCGTTTCACTGAAGTTCCCGGCGGGTTTCGCGGCAACGAGCCGTACAAAAAGGGTGATCGCGCCTGGTTTGTGCCGCCCGGACATTTCATCTGAAAAGCGTCCGCCGGCCGGCAAATTTCAGGGCAGGGAATCGATTCGCTGCAGATCGAGTCCCTTGTTGTTGTCGTCGGAGGTCAGCCGGAAGTTTCCGCTGATTCCTCCGGGCGCGAGAAACTTTTTGAGCAGCGACGCGGGAAACTGGATCGTCTGTCCGTTGGTGCACCGGGCCATGACATTCTGCACGGTACCGCGATAATATCTGAGGTATTCCGTCGATGAAATGCGAAGATGGAATTCGTAGCTTTTCATCGAATTCCATCCTCATCTCTGACGCGAAAAAACCTGCGATTTCATTCGCCGCGCAGGCGCCGCCGGTTATTTGATGCTGAGCAGCTGAACCTCAAAGATCAGGGTGGCGTTCGGCGGGATTTTGCCACGTGCGGCCGGACCATAGGCGAGATCGGCGGGGATATAAAGTTTCCACTTGTCGCCAACGGACATCAGCTGGAGGGCTTCAATCCAGCCCTTGATCACGCCACCGACCATGAAGGTCGCCGGTTCGCCGCGCTCCCGGGAACTGTCGAAGACCGTGCCGTCAATGAGAGTGCCATGATAATGCACCACGACCGTGTCCGTGGCCTTGGGCTTGGCTCCGGTTCCCTTGGAAATCACTTCATACTGCAAGCCTGAGGGGGTGGTGGTCACGCCCGTCCGTGTTTTGTTTTTGGCCAGAAAGGCCGCTCCGGCCGCGAGGTTTTTCTCGCCTGCGGCATTGTTGGCGGCGACCGCCCGTTCACGCACGGTATTAAAGGCTGCCTGGATGTCGGCCTCGGTGATCCGGGTGGGCGTATTGGCCAACGCGTCCTCCAAGCCCATTTTGATTGCGGCGCGGTCGGCGGCAAAATCGTTCTGTTTCGCTATGCTGGACCCGAAATTATAGCCAACGCCGTAGCTTAATTTCTGCTCAGTGGTTTCCAATCCCTGGACCACCCCGGGCTTGGCGGCGGACGGCGCCTTGGCCTTATCTTTATCGTCTTTGCCACATCCGCCGAGGACAAGGGCAGCGACGCAAAGCAGGGTGAAAGGAAGGAGGCGGGAACCCAGGGTTCCCTGGACGGGTGAGCGGTGATTCATGAAGATTGCCACGAATACCCCCTTCGCGCGTCAATACAAGACCGGGATTTCGTCCGTTGATGTTTGTGAGAATCCCGGGGGATGACTTGGATTCAGCCATGGCAGAACGTGGGATACCCAGATTTCGGGGAACTGGCGCCGGGGCACGCGATCCAAAAGGTAAACGGAAGGCAGGATTTCCAAATGCTTCCAAACGAAAAATATCCCACCCTATGAACTCGATTACCATGGAAGATACTCGCCTGGCGGCTCCTAAAAAGACGCCAGTTTCTACCGTCATCATCACCATTCTGGCCATCGCCTTGATCGGGGTCGCGGTGATCTCCTGGAGCAAGCTGCAAACCAGCAACAAACAAATCACCGATACACGGGCACAGCTCGATCAAAGCAAGAATGAGTTGACTCAATTGCAGGCCCAATTGACAGAAGCAAAAGCTGGCGCTGCGACGCTGCAGAAACAAGTGACGGAATCCCAGGACGGGATGACCCAGCTCAAGAAACAATTGGAGGATTCCCAGTCGGGCCTGACTTCAACGCAAAAACAACTGGCTGATGCCAAGACGGCCAGCACTGGTTTGCAGACCCAGCTGGATGAATCCAAGACCAACTCAACCCAGCTTCAAAGTCAGGCGGACGAGGCAAAGGCCAACACCGACCGGTTGCAAAAGGAACTCACCGATGCCAAGGCGGCATCCGTTTCGTTGCAGCAGGAGTTGGATACCGCAAAGACTCAAAGCACCGATCTGCAGGCGAAGTATGATCGCGCTCAGGCTGACTTGGCCGCGGCTCAAAAACCCGCCAAGGGAAAGAAATAAGGTCATTCAAACTCAACACCAATCACCGATCCATCAGGGTCGGTGATTTTTTTTCGCCGGTAACGGGCGCAGAG
Source organism: Verrucomicrobiota bacterium (assembly GCA_048498875.1). Taxonomy (GTDB): domain Bacteria; phylum Verrucomicrobiota; class Verrucomicrobiia; order Opitutales; family Opitutaceae; genus Lacunisphaera. The sequence goes on along the minus strand of JBEHXD010000051.1, from coordinate 4,900 downwards.
ATCTCGCTTGAGCGGCCGGAAAACGAATTAGAGGTCCGCAAGACCTTCCAACTGTCCGGCGGAACGATCGGCCGAGCGCTGGGCGGCTTTCAACAGCATCGCTTCGCGATTCAATTTCTCCGCTGACGTATCATCTTCCGAGCGGGTGCCGGCGGTCGAGGTATGAGGGTCTCCTGCCTGGGAAGAAGGGCGGGACACCACGGATTTGTAGACTGAACTGAAATTAAATCCGGAGTGGCTGCTCGAAATTTGCATAGCGGTAAGAAAGTGGCGAAAAAGTAGGATTTTCCCCTTGGTATTACCAGCTTGGATTTGGTGTTTTAGCCAGTTTTTCCTGTGAGATATTTGTGAGAACAGTCTGGCGATCCCGGGGTGGGTTTGAAGCGCTCATCCGTTAATCGTTAATTCCAAGAATACTATGAAACCACCTTTTCTCGTTGCGGAAATCTTCACTCAAGGTGGTCGCAATAGCTCGGTGGAAACCGCCGAAGAAGGCTTTCAAAGCGTCGTCGGAAAAACCGCCGGGCGGAGTCACTCCGGGGCACCTTTGGGGCCTGGTCTAGGCGGTGTGCTTTGAGGCAACGTATCCGTGAAGTTTACCTTGAACTGAAAGGTAAACCACGAGGGGAGCCTGTACCTTACTTTTCTGCGGGCAGTGGAATGAAAACCAATTCGCCGGCTTTGGAATCGGGCACGATCAACTGGTGATGAGCTTCGTCGAGATGGAGATCGGCCGCGGATTGCAGGGTGGCCAGCAATTCCTTCTCGCCGGTGGACAACCGGATTTTCCACACCTTTCCGGTGCGAACTTCCGTCAGGTAAATGTTGCCGGAGTGATCGTGGGCGATGCCGTCGGCGGTGCGATGATCCGGACTGACTACGCGCCAGGAAGACCCTTTGCGTTCCAGCAGATCGCCCCGGAAAAATTCCGCGATGAGACAGGTGTTCGCGTCGATCACATCGATGCCGTTGGGGTCCGGCATTTCCCGAGCGTGATCCACTTCGATCGAAACCTTGCCGTCCATCGTCACACGATAAACCCGCCCGAGTGGCTTGAGGGTTTTGGCTTCGTTTGAATCAAGCGGCCACATGCCGCCGGCGGGCGCATTCATCGCCGCTACGTTGCCCATGTCCGTGACCAGCACGGCCGCGCCATCCGGAGCGATTGCCACGTCGTTCAAAAACAACGGAGGCGTAGGGAAGGCGTCCGGCCCGGCCAGCAGTCGTTTCTTGCCGGTCGCATCGACCACCCACACCTTGTCGAAATCGGCGGTGACGAGCGCGCCTTCGATAAACACCATGCCTTTGGGATCATCCAGACCTTCGGTGAAGACCGTGACTTTCTCCCCGTCGACCTTCACGATTTTCCCATCGCCGTCTCCCTTGGTGCGGGACGTTCCCATCAATGTAACATACAGGTTTCCGTCAAATCCCGGCACGACACTTTCCGGTGTGGCGCCGACATGAAGGCTGCGAAAAGAGGGGGCGGCCGGTGCGGTCTTGGACATTCCAAGCAGGCCGAGTGCGCAGAGAAGTCCGGAGGCGATGATTCGATTCATGGGAGGAAGGGTAACTGGGTTTTGCGAAGGCGGGACTTTTCATAGTCCGAATAATCCGGAATTCAATCCTGTGCGATTGGCGTTCAGTGCGGATGCTTCGCGAATGGTGTCAGGAAGCTGACAACGATCAAATCGCCAGGCCCGCAGTTTCCCGCAGAGGCACCCGGAAGGTTTCTCCCACGCTGACGGAAAGCAGTTCAGGCGGACCGTCGGCGAGTGCGGCGCGCAAGCGGGCGGCGGGTTCGCTCATTTTTTCCGCACTCAGCTTGAACGTTTCATGGTGAATCGGAACGAAGGCCCGGGCGCCGGCCTGACGGGCCATTTCGACTGCCTGCTCCGGGCTGCAATGCGCCTTGATCCACGGATCGTAGGCGCCGATGGGCATCAACATCAGATCGACCGGCGTCTTCAGATCCCTGAGCTTCGCAAAAGCGGGCGTATACGCGGTGTCACCGGCGAAACAGATCGCGTAGCCTTTTCGTTGCATGAGGTAGGCGTTGTAGCCGCGATACTCATCCCGCAGCATGCGAGCGCCCCAATGGGCCACTTCCAACCCGGTAAAAGTGATGTCTCCGTGGCGGGTATTGATCACCTTGGTCTGGCCCCAGTCCAGCTCATGAATGTTTTTGAAACCATGGCAGCGCAGCAGATCCCCGGTGGCGCGCGCCGTGACGACCGGTGTCTGACGGTTGAATTTTCTCAGGCTCCAGACATCGAAATGATCGAAGTGCGCGTGACTGAGCACAATCACGTCCGGTGCCGGCAAATCGCGCGGCAAAAGCGCGGCGGAAAAATAACGTTTGGGGCCGAGGATGAAGGGCGGGATGCCGGGGCCGACTCGTTTCGAGAATACCGGATCGGTGACGAGATGCACCTCGAGGAAATTCATGAAGACCGTCGAATGCCCCAATACACTTCCGGTGATTTCATCGTTGCGCCACTCGTGCGGACGGGGGCGCGCCGCCGGACGCTGCGGGTCACCGCGCCCGTCGAAGATCATTTGCCGGAGCATCCTGAACCGTGGCATCCGGGCAAAGGAACCAATAACCTGCGAAAGTCGAATTTCGACTTTCCCTCAAACGGAGGATACGTTTGACCGCCGGGTTTGCGTGAAAAAAACGGCGTCTTAAACAATTCCTGGCGCCCAAACGGCCGTCACCGTGGTGCCGGTGCCAAGCGTGCTTTGGAGCGAAAATTGTCCGCCATGTCGCTCGACCAGGTGCTGGGTGAGCGTGAGGCCGAGCCCCAGGCCCTGCTGTTCGTATTTTTTGCGGTCGAATTGGCGGAAGGCACCGATTTGGGCGATCTGGTCCGGTGACATGCCGCGTCCGCGGTCGGTCACCTGAAGTTTGGTTTCGCCCCGGATACTGGAGAGCTGCACGGTGACCGGGCTTCCCCGGACTGAATACTTGCAGGCATTGTCGACCAACTCGGTCACGATGGTGGAGAGGTCGGCGGAGGAAAGCGGGACGTCGAGCTCGGCGCACTCCTGTTTCAAATCACTCTGACGACTGTATTTCGTCATAATTCCATCCGCGGCCAGATGGATGACCCCGGGCACGTCCGTGGCGCGGGTGCGTTCGGCTTTTGCGCCCGGCGGCTGCTTGTCGTTGAGCACGTCAAGAATCCGCAGGTAATTTTTAAGCGTGCGATAAAGGCGTTCGGCACTGACGTGGATTTCGCTGACCATCTTGCCCGCTTCCTCCGGGCTGACGCGGCCGATTTCATCGCGCAACACCTCGGTGAAACCCAGAATTCCGGTCAAGGGCGTGAAGACTTCGTGGGGAAGACTGTGCGCGATCGTTTCGCGAAAATGCAGGAGCGCACGTTCGCCGGCGCGTTTATACAGCTGCGAGCGCTGCAGGCGGACGCTGACGCAGTTCAAAAATTCATCCACCGTGAACGGCTTTGCGAGATAGTCGTCGGCGCCCAGGTTCATGCCGACGCGTTGCGGCGTACCATTCAGGTCGCCCGTCATGAGAATAAACTGGCTCAGCGCGAATCTTTCCTCCTTCCGCAACTCGGCCAGAACCGAGGAACCGTTCGCATTGGGCATGTGCATGTCGCACACGACGACCGCGGGTTTGAATTCCTTGGCGAGCAGTACGCCCTGCCGGCCATCCGCCCCGGTCTTTACCTCGTAGCCCACGGCCTCGAGCGCGCTGGCGAGTGATGCGCGCAATCCGGCGTTGTCATCGATAACCAGGATTCGTGGCCTCGTGCCGTTGGTTTCCATTGCGTTTAACCTAAATGTTGAGCGATTAGTCCCGGCAAGTTCCCCGGGCTTAGCCTTTCGGCCCCCCGTCGTTTGATCGCTGAATGCGATTCGCGGTAAAGGTGCCGAACATTTCCTCAAATTCAAGCGCTAGTCGGTAACGTGTCGCGGTTTCGCAACGACGATAGCGGCCGGGAAAAACTCCGTTCGCGGCGGTGATTCACCCCGCTCCGATCTGGCCGGGAGGAATCCGGTCGCATTAATTATTACCTGGCGCATCGGGCGGACCCTGATGCGGTGCGGATATCGGTCTGCACGACCGGATGGGCCGGTTCCGGTCAGGCCGAACCCGCGGCGAGCTGCTCTTCCACGACCCGGCCGTCGAACACGTGGATTGTGCGTTCCGCGTGACGGGCGAAGCGGGTGTCGTGCGTGACCATCACAATGGTGGAGCCGGTGCGATGAAGCGAATGCAGCAGTTCCATGACGGCATCACCGTTTTTGGAATCCAAGTTGCCCGTGGGTTCGTCCGCGAGAAGCACCGCCGGGCTGCCGGCGAGCGCGCGTGCGACGGCGACGCGCTGCTGCTGACCGCCCGAGAGCTGGGACGGCAGGTGTTTCGCCCGGTGGCCCATGCCGACTTTCTCAAGGGCTTCCGTGACGCGACTTTTGCGCTCCGTTGCGGGCATGCCGCGATAGGTGAGGGGAAGCTCGACGTTTTCGTAGACGGTGAGGTCGCCGATGAGGTTGAACGATTGGAAAATGAAACCGATTTCGCGGTTACGGATGCGGGCGCGTTCCGGCAGCGTCAGGCCCTGAACCGGACGGCCATTGAGAATGTAACTGCCGTCGCTCGGTGTATCCAGCAGACCCAGGATCGAAAGCAGGGTGGATTTGCCGCAGCCGGACGGACCCGCGATGGATACGTATTCCCCCTTGCGAATGTCCATGTGAATGCCGGAGAGGGCGTGAGTCTCCACTTCGTCGGTGAGAAATACTTTGGTGACGCCTTCAAGTTTGATCAGGGAGGGATTTTCAGAGGTCATTTTAGGGGGAGCGCCCGAGTGCGTCATGCAGCAGCTCACGCCCGCCGGCGTGCGCCAGGAGCTGGAAGCGTTCCAGCCCG
>JBEHXD010000050.1:0-16500 GCA_048498875.1 Verrucomicrobiota bacterium | reverse complement strand
GGGTCGTCGGATTGCTGGCTGTTCTCGGCGCGGTTTACTATTTCTTCGTGCATCGCCAGATGCAGGCGGCGAAAAAATAAGCCCCAAACGAGCGTGCCCGGGATTGATTCGCGGCCCGGGAGTTGCTGCAATTTTCCCTACCATGCCTACCAAGAAGAAAGTCGCCATCCTCACCGCCGGCGGTCTCGCGCCCTGCCTCAGCGCCGCTGTCGGACAATTGATTCTCCACTACACGGCCCAATGCCCCGACTGGGACATCATTTGCTACAAGTCCGGTTACAAGGGCCTGCTCAAGGGCGACAGCCTGGTGGTCACGCCCGAAATCCGGGCTCAGGCGGGCGTGCTGCGCAGCTACGGCGGCAGCGTGATCGGCAACAGCCGCGTCAAACTCACCAACGCCAAAGACTGCGTGAAACGCGGCTTGGTGAAGGAAGGCCAGAATCCCCTCACGGTGGCCGCCGAACAGTTGCAGCGCGACGGCATCAACATTCTCCATACGGTGGGTGGTGACGACACGAACACCACGGCCGCGGATCTCGCCGCGTACCTGGAGAAAAATAATTACAAACTGAACGTCATCGGTCTGCCCAAGACCATCGACAACGACATCATCCCAATCAAGCAAAGCCTCGGGGCCGTCACCGCCGCGGAACAAGGCGCCCGCTTTTTCCAGAATGTGGTCACCGAGCTCGGCGCGAGCGGCCGTATGCTGATCGTACACGAAGTCATGGGCCGCAACTGCGGCTGGCTCACCGCCGCCACCGCGCGCGAATATCAGAAGATCGCGAACAAAAACGTTTACGTTCCCGGGATCAATCTCGCGAAGGAGAAATACTCGATCCACGCCATCTACGTTCCCGAACAGGCGCTCGACATCGAAGCGGAAGCCAAGCGTCTGCGCGCCGTCATGGACCAGCAGGGCAACGTCAACCTTTTCGTGAGCGAAGGCGCCGGCCTCGACAGCATCATCGCCGAACTGACCGCGAGCGGCGCCAAAATCGATCGCGACGCGTTTGGTCACGTGCGTCTCGACACCATCAACCCCGGTAAGTGGTTTGCCGAACGTTTTGCGTCAATGCTCGGCGCCGAGAAAGTGCTGGTGCAGAAGAGCGGTTATTTTGCCCGCTCCGCCCCGGCCAACGAGGAAGATTTCAAACTCATTGACCAGTGTGTGCTCAAGGCGGTCGAGTGCGCCAAAAAGGGCGAAACCGGTCTCATCGGTCAGGACGAAGAGAGGGGCAACGAACTCCGCGCGATCGAATTTCCGCGCATCAAAGGCGGCAAAGCCTTCGATGTCTCACAGCAGTGGTACAAGGACCTGCTCAAGGAGATCGGCCAGCCGATGACCGCGACGGTTCACGTGGCGCATTGATGCGAGTGGGTGTTTCCGCAGGTGGTGGGTTTATCCTGCAACCTGAATTGACCGTCATTCCCGCCAAATGCTGAAAACAGCTTGAATTCCCGCGGCCTAGCCAAAAGCTAGGCCGCGGTTGTTTGCGAATGTAGCACAATGGATAGTGTAGTAGCCTCCGAAGCTATTGATCCCGGTTCGACTCCGGGCATTCGCACCACCCCCACAATCCCCGTGTCGGGAATGTAGTGCCTTGGCAAGATGCAGGAAATTCGATTCCGGCCTTCTGCGTAGGTTGCGCGCTCGCGCGCAACGTGGCGGGCAAGCCCGCCACCTACGACGGTAAAACAGATCAAATATGAATCGCTTTCCCGAGCGTGGCCAGCGCCGCTTCGCCGAGCGCTTCGGACAATGTCGGATGCGCGTGAATGGAATCATGAATTTCATCCACCGTGGCCTCGAGATTCATCGCCAGGCCGTATTCGGCAATCAGCTCGGTCGCTTCGTTACCGATGATGTGCACGCCCAGGATTTCGCCGGTTTTCGCGTCGGCAATCACCTTCACAAAACCTTCCGTGTCGCCCGCTGCGACCGCCTTGCCCACCGCAGTAAACGGGAATTTGCCCACCTTGTACTCGAGCTTCTTTTCCTTCGCCGCTTTTTCGGTGAGCCCGGTGCTCGCAACTTGCGGCTGACAATACGTACAACCCGGGAAAACGCCCACTTGCTTGGGCTTGCTGTGGCCAAACATGCCGTCGACCGCCTGGATCGCACGAAATGACGCCACGTGCGCCAGCCACGGTGGACCTTGAATATCACCGGCCGCATAAATACCGGGAGTGCTGGTCTGATAATCGGGTCCGACCTTCACGAAACCGCGATCAACGTCGATCTTCACTTTCTGGGAGAACAAGCCTTCCAGCGCCGAGGTGATGCCGATCGCCACAAGCACGGTCTCGACTTCCAATTCCGTCTTGGCGCCCTCCTTCACGAGGTCGAGCTTCACGCTCTTTTCGCCGACGCGGATGTTTTCGCTCTTCGTTCCCGTGTGGACTGCGATGCCTTGTTTTTCAAAGCTGCGTTGAAGCACCTTGGCGACTTCCTCGTCCTCCACCGGCAGAATCTGTGGCAGCATTTCGATCAACGTTACCTTCGTGCCGAAGGCATTGAAGAAATAAGCAAACTCCACGCCGATCGCGCCGGCGCCAATGATCGCCATCGTTTTCGGCGGAGCCTTCGCCACCAGGGCTTCGCGTGACGTCATCACGCGCGTGCCGTCCACCGGCAGTCCCGGCAGGGCTTTCGCCTTCTGGCCGGTGGCGAGCAGAATGTTTTTCGTGCGGAAAAATTTCCCTTTGTGCTCACCCTCGGTGATCTCGACCATGCCCGGAACGACGACCTGTCCCTTGCCGGTGAAATAATCGACCTTGTTCTTCTTGAACAGGAATTCGACGCCTTTCGCCATCTGGTTCGAGACACCGCGGGAACGCTCGACGACTTTCTGGAAATCAAAACCCGCGCCCGTGACGGAAAGACCGTAAGCGTCAGCTTTCTGGAACGTGCGATAAAGCTCGGCGCTCTTCAGCAGTGCCTTGGTGGGAATACAACCCCAGTTGAGGCAAGTGCCACCGGCGCGTTCCATTTCGATCACGGCCACTTTCTTGCCCAGCTGGCCGGCGCGGATTGCGCCCACATAGCCGGCCGGACCGCCACCAATGACCACCAGATCGTAAATTGCGTCAGACATAGTTTGAGTAATTTGGCTGTCAACGTCACCGCCCCCACCCTGTCCGTCAAACGGAAACTCCGTCACACCCGCGGCATAAATCCCGGGCCCAATATCAGATATCGATCACGTCGTCCTGCTTCGACGGCCTCGCGCCACCGGAAGGCCCGCGGGGTGTCGGCGGCTTGGGCGGAGTCACCATCTTGTTCAGAATGATGTTGGTCAAACTCACGATCAGCGCCCCCAGCAGCGCCGCGCCAAACGTCGCCACGTGAAATCCGTCCACCAAACGACCCACGAAATAAAACAGGATGGCATTGATGATCCAGATCCCGATTCCCAGGCTCAAAACGATAAACGGCAGGGTGAACAGCAACAGCAGTGGTTTCAGCACGGTGTTGAGAAAACTCAGCAGCAACACGACCACCAGCAGCGTGGTGCCCGAGTCATAGCTGATGCCGGGCACGATCTTTGCGCTCAACGTGACCCCGAGCGCCAGAATCAGCCATCGCACCAGCATGTTGACGAAACTGTTGTTCATTGAATGATTCAGGGGACTTTTGCCGCGTAAACCCGCGGAGCAATGAAAATTCTCATCGTCCAGGACTACCTTCGCAGCGGCGGCACCGAGCGCCAATCCGTCTTCATGGCCACCGCCTTTGCCAAGGCCGGTCACGAAGTCACCCTCCTTACTTTCCGTCCGCGTGGCGCGTTGGAAGTAGATGCGGAGCAGCAACCCTTTGCCTTTCGTTCGCTCCAGTCGTTCGACACCGGGCTGGATTGGTTTGCGCCCGGCCTGTTGCGCGCCGCCGAGGAGGCCGCGCCCCAGCTGGTGCTTTGTATGGGACGCATGGCCAACTGCTACGCGGGCTTTATCGCGCGGCGACTGCCCCAAGCGGCGGTGATTTGCACGATGCGCACAGGAAAGATTCTGCCCTATCTCTTTGTGCGTTCGCTCAAGCTTTGCCGTCACATCGTCGCGAACAGTCATGTGGCCAAACGGGTGCTGACCGACGTCTACAATATTCCTTCGCCCAAGGTCACCGTGATCCACAACCCGGTGTTGCGCCATTCCGGGGAGGACGCGCCGAGGAATATTGCGCTGCGGCGCCTGCACGGGGCGATGCAAGGCACCGTGGTGTTGTTGAACGTCGCGATGTTCCGGCCGGAAAAAAACCAGCGCGAACTCATCGAGATCTGCGCAAAACTGCCCGGTTATCTCGACTGGCAGCTCTGGCTCGCCGGCGAAGGCCCCACCCAAAAAAAATGCGAACGACTGGCCCACGATCTCGGCATCGGTTCGCGGGTAAAATTTCTTGGCTACCAATCCGATCCTGCTCCGCTTTACCTCGCGGCCGACATTTCGCTGCTGGCCTCGCAGAGCGAATCGCTCTCCAACTTCCTGATCGAATCGCAACTGCACGGTTTGCCGGCAATAGCCTACGACATCGTGGGAGTCGGTGAATGCTTCGAGCCGGGGCGTTCCGGCAGCCTGATCACCAATCAGGACCAGGCGGGATTTATTGGCGCACTCGACCGCCTGATCCGCGAGCCGGCGGTGCGGCGGCGTTTTTCCGAACATGCGCGGCGTCACGCCCAGGCCCATTTCATTTCTGAACGCCAGGTGGAAGCGCATCTGCGGCTATTCCGGGAACACACGAAAAATTAGCAAACTGCGAACGGCAGGGCGGACCATCCCTAGTCCGCCGTTCCACGCCGAAAGCAGCCGACTAAGGACAATCAGCCCTACCTTAAATCTTTCGGATCCTGACACCATTATGTCAGGAGAGATGAGCCCACGCCGGCACTGATTTGCATTCCCTGAATTCCTTCCTTTCCTGCGAGCCGTGGCTCATAAATCCAGCTCAACCCCCGAAGCGATCCGCCTGCGTGGCGTCAGGCAAAACAACCTGAAAGGCTTCGATCTCGATCTGCCGCTCGGGCAATATATCGTGGTCACCGGCTTGAGCGGCGCGGGGAAATCTTCGCTGGTGTTCGACACCTTGCACGCCGAAGGCCAGCGGCGGTACGTCGAGACTTTCTCCGCCTACACGCGCCAGTTTCTTGATTTATTGGACAAGCCAAAGGTCGATTCGGTGGAAAATATCCGGCCCTCGATCGCAATCGAGCAGTCCAACACCGTCAAAACCTCCCGCTCGACGGTGGGCACGATGACCGAACTGACGGATTTCGCCAAAGTCTGGTTCAGCCATGTTGCCGAGTGTTTTGATCCGGCGACCGGCGAGAAAGTCGAGGATGACAACCCGCAGACCATTTGGGCGAAAACCCACTCCGCGCATCCCGGCGAAACGCTGCTGCTGTGTTTCCGAATCACAAAACCCGCGAACCTGCAGTGGACCGAGGTGCTGACGAGTATCAAAGGCCAGGGCTACACCCGTATTCTTACGCCCGGCAAAGACGGGAGCTTGTCAGTGGCGAAGCTCGACGAGCTGTTGACCGGAAAGCCGGACGCGACGCTGAGGCACACGAGTTTTGTCCACGTCGTCCAGGATCGCATTGCCCTTACCACAGATAATAAAACGCGCTTCCTCGAAGCGGCGGAAAGCGCCCTCCATTTTGGCAAAAACGAGATCCATTTGTTTACCGCGAACGACTTCGCGCTCGCGGGTCACTATTCGCGCGGTTTGCATTCGCCCAAAACGGGCCGCACGTTTCGTGCTGCGTCACCGGGTTTGTTTTCGTTCAACTCGCCTCTGGGCGCCTGCCCAAAATGCCGGGGCTTCGGACGTGTCATCGATATCGATTACCGCCTCGCCATTCCCGATCACTCGGTGTCGATCAATGACGGGGCGATCAAGGCCTTCGAAGGGGAAATCTTCAGCGAGTCCAAACGCGATCTGCTCAAGATCGCCAAAAAAGTGGGCATTCCCACCCACGTTCCCTTTGTCGAACTCACCCCGGAACAGAAAACTTTCGTAGTCGAAGGTGAACCGGGTTACGGCGCTGAAAACGGCAAGGAATGGCCGCAGTATTGGTACGGGTTGAAGGGATTTTTCCGCTATCTGGAAACGAAGACCTACAAGATGCATGTGCGGGTTTTTCTCTCCCGCTACCGAGCCTACAATCCGTGTCCGGAATGTCACGGCGCCCGCCTGCAACCCGAATCCCTTTGCTGGAAATGGCGCGGCTACACCCTGCCCCAGCTCTATCAGCTTCCGGTCAGCGAATTCCTTGCCCAGATCGAGACTCAGGGTCACGGCGTGCCACCTCCGCGCGAAACGGCTCAATCCCATCATCAACGCGACCTCGCGTACGATTCGATCGTCACGCGCCTGCGTTATCTGGTCCAGGTGGGACTCGGTTATCTCACCCTCGACCGCACCTCGCGCACGCTTTCGGGCGGAGAAGTGCAACGCGTGAATCTTACCTCGTGTCTTGGCACATCGTTGGTCGATACGCTCTTCGTCCTCGATGAACCTTCCGTCGGTCTGCACCCGCGCGATATCGATCGCCTGCTCGGCATTATCCGTACGCTCACCGACTCGGGTAACACCGTGGTCGTCGTCGAACATGACGAAGCCATGATTCGCGCCGCCGACCACGTCATCGAAGTCGGCCCCGAGCCCGGTGCACGCGGCGGTGAAATCGTCTTCGAAGGCACGGTGCCCAAAATGCTGCGTTCGCCGCGAAGCATCACCGGTTCCTATTTTTCCGGGCGTCAGCGCATCGATGCTCCCGCGGAACGCCGACCCGCCCCGGATAAATGGGTGCAGTTCAAAAACGCCTCAAAACATAATATCCGGAATTTATCCTTCCGCCTGCCGCTGCAGCGTCTCGTCTGCCTGTCTGGCGTGTCCGGCTCGGGAAAATCAACACTGCTCGACAATGTCATTTATCAGGGATTGCTCACCCAGCGCAATCTGGTGACCGATGATCCTGCGGTGATCGAATCGGTGGCGGCCGACCTCAACTTTTCCGAAGTTGTTCTCGTCGACCAATCGCCACTCAGCCGCACGCCCCGCTCGAACCCGGCGCTTTATTGCGAGGCCTGGGAATTGATTCGTGAGCTCTATGCAAAGGTTCCAGCCGCACAGGAGGCGGGATTCAGTTCGTCGAGCTTTTCCTTCAACAGCGGCGACGGACGCTGTGACAACTGCCAGGGCCTGGGCAGCGAGCGCGTCGAAATGCAGTTTCTCTCCGACGTTTTTGTCCCGTGTCCCGTTTGCGAGGGAAAGCGTTTCAAACCCGAGGTGCTGGCCATCAGCTGGAATGGGAAATCCATCGCCGATCTCCTCGCCACCACGATCGTGGACTCGCTGGATCTCTTCACCGATCATCCGGAGATCCGGCGGCGCCTCGCCGCCCTCGATGAAGTTGGAGTCGGTTACCTCACGCTGGGCCAGCCGCTCAACACACTCTCCGGCGGTGAATCGCAGCGCCTCAAACTGGTCCGCTACCTCAGTGATTTTACTGACGAAACGGCGGAGACTTCGGAGGCCGCGCTGCTCCTGCTCGATGAACCCACGACCGGGCTTCACCGCCACGACGTGAAGCGTCTGCTGGGTGTGCTCCAGCGAATCGTCGATCGCGGACACAGTGTAGTCGTGATCGAGCATAATCTCGACGTCCTGAAATCCTGCGACTGGATTCTCGAGGTCGGTCCCGAAGCGGGTGCAAACGGCGGCCGCGTGGTCGCGGAAGGCGCGCCGGAAAAAATCGCCAGAGCCGACACCGCCACCTCCCCTTTCCTCCGCGCGGCGATGTCGGAATATGCCGCCGACTACTCCCGCGATGAACTCGCGGCGGCTGAAACGCCCGCTTCCTATCAGAGTGCACTCACCGTAAATACCGGCGAGCTTACCCTGATCGGTGCCCGGGAAAACAATCTTAAGAATGTGTCGCTGGCCATTCCGCATCGACAGTTGTCGGTGGTGACCGGCGTTTCCGGTTCGGGAAAATCAACCCTGGCGTTTGATATCATTTTCGCCGAGGGCCAGCGACGGTTCATGGAATCGATGTCGCCCTACGCCCGGCAGTTCGTCGAGCAACTGCCGCGTCCCGACATCGATCGTCTCGCGGGCATTCCCCCGACCGTCGCCATCGAACAACGCGTCACCCGGGGTTCACGCAAGTCGACGGTCGCCACCATCACAGAAGTCGCGCAATACCTCCGCCTGCTCTACGCGCGACTCGGCGTGCAGCATCACCCGGAAACCGGCCGTCCGGTCACGCCACTTTCCCCCAGCCAGCTCCGCGCTTTGCTGGATAAAATCCTGGCGAGCCCGAAGGCGCGAAAGGCCAAACATCTTTACCTTTGCGCGCCCCTCATCCGCGCGCGCAAGGGACACCACGAACCGATCGCCAAATGGATCGGCAAACAGGGCTACGAACTGATGCGCGCGGACGGACGCCTCCTGCGCGTCGACACGTTTGAAAAACTCGACCGATACAAGGAGCATGACATCGAAGTCGTCGTGGCCGACCTGAAACAGAAAGCGCCGAAGGAGATTTCAAACGCGCTTACCCTGGCCCTCAAACTCGGCAAGGGAGCGTGCTTTCTCCTCACCCCGGCGAACGAAGTGCTCTCCTGGTTCTCCACCACGCGCACCGATATCGAAACGGGTGAATCGTTCCCCGAGCTCGATCCCAAATATTTTTCCTTCAATTCGCCCAAAGGATGGTGTCCCACGTGCCGCGGCCACGGCCGCGTGTACGACTGGATGTTGAATCCCGACGAGGACGAGGAACGCTCCGATGAAGTAGCCGACGCCCTGCGCACCGTCGATCCCGACGAACTCTCCACCGACGGGAAACTTTGTCCGACCTGCCAGGGCGACCGCTTAAACCGCATCGCCCGCGCCGTGAAACTTCCGTTGCGAAAAAACGAATTCATTTCCCTGCCCGACCTGGTTCGCCTTGCGCCCCAAGAGCTGCTGGCGCGCCTGCGCCAGCTCCAGCTCGATAATCGCGGCAAGCTGATCACCCAGGACATCATCCCGCAAATCGAGGAACGACTCCGCTTCCTCGATCAGGTGGGGCTGGATTATCTGCAGATGGACCGATCCACCGAGACGCTTTCCGGGGGCGAGGCGCAACGCATCCGGCTCGCGGCCCAGCTCGGCTCCAATCTGTCCGGCGTGCTCTATGTGCTCGATGAGCCTTCGATCGGCCTGCACGCGCGCGACAACGACCGGCTGATCGAAACCCTGCTCACGCTCCGCAACAAGGGCAACACCGTGCTCGTGGTGGAACACGACGACGTACTGATGGAACGCGCCGATCGCATCATCGATCTCGGCCCCGGCGCGGGGATCAACGGCGGCACCCTGCTGGCCAACGACACGCCCGCGCATCTGCGGAAAAATGCCGCGTCCTTGACCGGACTTTATCTCGATAAGGGCATTCCTCATCCCTTGCGCGGATCGTATCGGGAAATTTCAAAGGCCAATGGCCAAAGTCCAAAAAATCCCGATTGGCTTGAATTGTCCGGTGTCAACTACCGCAATCTGGAAAATCAAACCCTCAGGATTCCGCGTGGCCGACTGATCATGGTCTGCGGGCCGAGCGGCGCGGGAAAATCCACCCTCTTCCGTGATGTGCTTCACCCCGCGGTGGCCTGCGCCATCAAGCAAAAGAAATCCAGCCTGACCGGACGGGATTTCCTGAAGCACTCGGCGTTTGAAAGTGAAACACTTTCCCCAAAGCCCCCTTTTGACCGGCTCGCGGGGATTGGCGGGTTCAAATCCGTTGTCGAGGTGGATCAGTCGCCCATCGGAAAAACGCCGCGCTCCACGCCTGCCACTTATCTCGGCATTTTCGATCTGATCCGGCAATTCTTCGCCTCGCTGCCAGAATCGAAAATGCGCGGCTACAGCGCCGGTCGCTTTTCCTTCAACACTGCCGGCGGTCGCTGCGAGGTATGTTCGGGTGCGGGCCGCATCAAACTGGAAATGGCGTTCATGCCGGATTCCTACCTGCCCTGCGACAACTGCGGCGGATCGCGTTACAGCGCGGAATTGTCGGACATCACCTGGAAAAACAAAACCATCGGCGAAGTACTCAAGCTCTCATTCGATGAGGCCGCGGTCTTCTTCGATTTTCACTCCCAGCTCTCACAGGTCTGCCAGCTGATGATTGATTGTGGGCTCGGTTATCTGACTTTGGGCCAGAGCAGTCCGTCGCTATCCGGCGGCGAAGCCCAGCGACTTAAATTGGTAACTGAACTGACGAAGGGTCTGCAGTCGTACAAGGAACGCTCACGGGGCATCGCGATTCAAAATCTCTATTTGCTCGAGGAGCCGACGATTGGTCTGCACCTGAGCGACTGCGAAAAGCTGATCCGCGTACTGCATAGCCTGGTGGAACAAGGTCACACGGTCGTCGTGATCGAACACCATCTGGATCTGCTCGCCGAGGCTGACTATATTGTCGAAGTCGGCCCCAGCGGCGGCCCCGCCGGAGGTAAAATAATGTACCAAGGCGATCTCTCCGGTTTGTTGAAAACGAAACGCAGTCCCACCGCGCCGTACTTGCGCGACAAATTGAAGAAGTAGCGGCAGGTGTCAGCTTCCTTGCGTTTATCACGCCACCCGTTGCAGTATCGCACGCGTTGCCCGGTCTCGTTCACCCGGATTTCCGCGTTCCCCCATGCGACCCTCTCTTTTCCCTCCCGTCTTTCGTGCCGTTTTCACGTCCCTTGCATTTGCGGTCATTGGTTCACCCGGCGCCATCCCGGCAATGCGGGCAGCCCAAGGCCCCGACAACAATCTCGTAGTCACCGTATCCGGGGGAAAAATCAAAGGCGCCCGCCTTCCAGACGATCACGGCGCAGTATTCAAAGGCATTCCATTCGCCCAACCACCGGTGGGCGAGCTGCGCTGGCGTGAACCGCAACCGGTTACCGCGTGGACGGGAGTTCGCGACGCGTTAAAATCGGGAGCGCCGGCTGCGCAGGCGCCATTTGGCTGGAACGATCGCTTTGCAAAAGTAAGCCAGGAGGACTGCCTGTATCTCGACGTCTGGACTCCTGCCGTATCCGAAAAAGCACGCAAGCCGGTGATGGTTTGGGTTCACGGTGGCGGCAATGTCGCGGGTGCAGGCAGCGCAGATAATCTCTATGACGGCGGGCCGCTCATCGCGCATGACGTCGTGCTGGTCGTCGTCGAGTATCGGCTCGGTATTTTTGGTTTTTTTGCCCACCCGGAATTGACGAAGGAATCCCCTCACCACTCATCGGGGAACTATGGCCTTCTGGACCAGATTGCCGCGCTGCAATGGGTCCATGACAACATCGCCCAGTTTGGCGGCGACCCGGACAACGTCACTCTTTTCGGTCAGTCCGCGGGCTCGATCGACATCATGGCGCTGTTAACCTCGCCACTCTCACGCGGACTCTTCCATCGCTTGATCGCGGAAAGCGGCCCGCTCTTCCCAAACTTGATCGTGCCTTTGAAAGAGCGTGAGGACGCCGGAGTGCACGCGCTGGAACAATTGCCGGCGACAACCGGTAGAGACCTGGCCCATTTGCGTTCACTCAGCGCGGAGGAACTGTTAAAAATCAACACCGGGGGCGCGGTCCTCAGTTTCGATGCTTGGGTCTTTCCAACCCATCCCGCTGAAGTCATCCGCACCGGCAAAGCCCATGCGGTGCCTTTGCTCATCGGCAGCAATGCCATCGAGTTTTCCGCCGGAGGATCGGCCGATGAAGTCAAACGGAACATTCGCGATTTTTCCGGGGATTTGAGTCCAAAGTTTCTGGCCCACTATGGCCTGGCCGAAGGCACCCGCCCTCCCGCCACCGATCCGGTTTATGGCGACCTCGGAGAGCAATGGGGCGGTGATCTCTTTCGCTGCATCGGAATTGTGCAGGGCGGGCAACATGCGGCGGCAGGAAATCCCGTTTGGGAATATGAATTCGGTCGCGCGATTCCTCCGCGCCCCAAGGTTGGACACTCCAGCGAACTCCCCTACGTTTTTGGCAACCTCTACGGGAAAGGCGACCAGGCGGGAGACTTCCAACCCGCCGACCACCGGCTATCTGAAACCATCCAAACCTACTGGACCAACTTCGCCCGGACCGGCAATCCCAATGGCCCCGGTGTCCCGCGGTGGCCCGGCTACAATGACACCTCGCGCAAATATCTTCGCTTCACGTCCGCCGCGGAAACATTGGCCGGCGAGAATGAGCGCGGTGCAATCACCGATCTCTTCCGAGAATTATTAAACCAGTCCCGCAGCCCCCGCTAAACCACGACAGAATGCCGGAGCATTCCCACAAAACTGTGGCTGGAAATAAATTAAAAAATGGTAGGGCGGATGAGGGATAATCCGCCCTACCGTCGTCATGTCGGTCAGGTTGGTGACACGTCCCTCGATTAGTGTGCGTGAATAAGAGTTAGCCCGTAGGTGGTGCGCTTGCGCACCACGTTGCGAGCAAGCTCGCAACCTACACGATCGCCATTCAAATTAGTTAAAACCGTCCAGGGTACGGCCACAGTTCTTCTGAAAACGCCCTAGCTGCTCGCGAGCGGCTGGCTCGGCTCGATCTCGAGCGCAAAGCCGCTGTCTTTAACCCCACCCGCCTCGCGCTCGATCCACGCGGCGAACGCGATCATTCCCGCGTTGTCACCGGTGTGCTGAGGCAAAGCACGATGGAAGCTCATCGACTGCTCGCGGGTGAGCGTTTCGAGTTCGCGCTGAAGCACCCGGTTATTCGCCACGCCGCCGGAGAGCCCAAAGCTGCGGTAAGCGCCCCGCTCCAAAGCGAGCCGGGATTTTCGCACCAAGGATTCAAACACCGCCTTCTGGTAACTCGCACACAAATCGGCGCGACGGGCTTCAATCACCGCCGGGCTCAGTTTTTCCAGCTGATACCGCAGACTCGTTTTCAGGCCGGAAAAACTGAACTCAAGTGAGGAGCGTTGCGCGACCGCCTTCGGAAAGGAAAACGATTCGGCGTTTCCCTCGCGCGCCAATTTCTCGACCTGTGGCCCGCCGGGATAACCGAGCCCCAGGAGTTTGGCTCCCTTGTCCAACGCTTCGCCCGCGGCATCGTCCATCGTGGACGCCAGCAGCCGGATCGTCCGCGCTTCATCGATCGAAAAGAGCGCCGTGTTGCCGCCCGAGACCAGGAGGCCCAAATGGGGCAGCAGATTGGAAAATGCCGATTCAAAATTTTCAGGATCGGCCGCGTGCAGTCCCATGAACGGCGAAAATGCATGCGCGCGGAGATGGTTCACTCCCACCACGGGAACATTCCACGCCAGCGCCAGACTCTTGGCCGTGGATAATCCCATTGCCAGGCACGCCGCCAGTCCCGGCCCATTGGTCACCGCGATGCGGCTCAGGCTATCGGGGGAAAATAGCGGCAGCGCGCGGCCCAACAAAGGCGCAAAATGATGAAGATGTTCGCGGCTGGCCAAATCCGGCACCACTCCGCCGTAGACTTCGTGCAGCGCAATCTGGCTGTGAATCCACTCGCCCACCATTCCCCGGGCCGGGTCGAACAGGGCCAGCGCGGTCTCATCGCAGGAGCTTTCGAGGGCGAGAATCATTTCATTCCGAACAGACTCACCACGCCGCTAGTTCTTGTTTTCACGCGCCGCCAGCACGCCCAAAAGCACTTCCTCCGCGGCGTCGAGCTGGGCATCCTCGATTCGCTGGAAGCCGAACCGCTCGCTGAATTCCATCGGCGCCGTCAGGTCGGGTCGCGATTGCTGCAGACGAATCTTACCATCGTCATCGGCGGATATCTCCAGCTCCACCTGGGGAACGATGCCCTTCTCGTGAATCGTCACCCCACTCGGCGTGTAATAACGCGCCGTCGTGAGACGCAATCCTTCCCCATCCTGAAGTTCGAGCACACTTTGCACCGAGCCCTTGCCGAAGGTTTTTTCGCCCACGATCACCGCGCGCCGGGTGTCTTTCATCGCGCCCGAAACGATTTCGGCCGCGCTGGCGGTGCCGCCGTTGACGAGGATCGCAACCGGGTAGTTTCGGCGCACGTGATCACCCTTGGCCCGAAAACTTTCCCGACTCTCAAGGGTGCGACCCTGCGTGTAGACGATGAGTTCGTCCTTGTCGAAAAATTCATTGCAAACATCAACCGCCGCATCGAGCAGTCCACCCGGGTTGTTGCGCAGATCGATGATGAGCGCCTTCATGCCCTTTTTCTCGAGCGTTTTCAGCGCATCCGCAAATTCCTCGCCGGTGCGTTCGCTAAACTGGGTGATTTGGAGGTAGCCGATTCCGGCGCTCGTCACGCTGACATTGAGCACGCTTTCCAGGCGGATCCGTTCGCGCTTCATCTTGAAGTCGATCGTCCGGTTCTGGCTCGACCGGAAAACCGTGACCACGACCTCGGTGTCGGGTTCGCCACGAACCAACTTCACGGTCTTCTCCACCGTCGGATTTTCCAGCACCTTGCCATCGATCTTCAGGATGCGATCGCCACGACGCATGCCGACCTTGTCCGCCGGGGTGCCGGCAATCGGCGCCACGACAAAAACCTGTCCGTCGCGCTGCTCCACCTGCATGCCCACGCCGCCGAACGCATTGCTCAATTCATCCTCGGTTTCCTCAAATTCGTCGGCCCGCATGAACTGGGAATGAGGATCCAGCGTACTGACCATGCCGGACAGGGCCGCACGCGTCAGGTCGTTGTAACCCGCCGGGGTGTCGCCGACGTAATTTTCCTTCACCAGCTGCATTACCTCGCGGAAGTAGCGCACGTTTTTGTCGCGCTCGCGATCCGGCCACCAGCTGGGCGCTCCCGAGTGCGAGGCAAATTGCGCGACGCCATAGCCGGCGGCTGCAGCGACAAGAATGACAAAAAATCGTTTGAGCATGAACTGAGGGAAAAGAAAACGCTTCGAGCAGGCCTCAGCACAAGACAAAGATCATCTCAAAGCGTGGTTTGGTCATGGCTTTCAGTGGGCACAAATGCTTGAGTTGGCAAATGGGTTCCTCTTCCGACTTTTTCGAAATTTTCGCCGCCGAGCCGAATGTGGCTGACGGGGTGTCGTTTGCCCGGTTCATGGAACTCGCGATGTATCATCCCACGGCCGGGTACTATACCCGGGATTTCAAGCGGGTTGGACGGGACGAAAATGCGGATTTTTTCACGGCGACCTCCTTTAGTCCCGTGTTTGGTGAACTGGTTGCCGCCGCTGCGGTGAAACTGCTTTCCCCCGACAAGCCCGCCGATTTCATTTTTGTGGAAATCGGGGCGGAACCAGGAGGTGGGATTCTGCGTGATGTTCCCCACCCTTTTGCCGACTATCGCACCATTTCCCTCGGACAGCCGTTCGTGATTCCGTCGAAAGCGGTGGTTTTTTCCAATGAACTCTTCGACGCGCAGCCATTTCACCGGATTGTGTGGCGCAACGGTCGCTGGCGCGAACTGGGAGTTGCCCTGCAGGGCCGGCACCTGCGCGAGGTCGAGCTGACCGAATTGACGGCAGAAGTGGCCGCAAACGCCGATCGACTCCCCAAAACCGCGGCGGAAAATTATCACATCGATCTGCCCCTGCGGACGATTCCCATGCTCGAACGGCTGGTCGGCCCCAGTCAGAAATGGAGCGGCCTTTTTATTG
This sequence comes from Verrucomicrobiota bacterium, assembly GCA_048498875.1. Lineage (GTDB taxonomy): Bacteria > Verrucomicrobiota > Verrucomicrobiia > Opitutales > Opitutaceae > Lacunisphaera. The sequence goes on along the minus strand of JBEHXD010000050.1, from coordinate 869 downwards.
CCTTCGACTACGGAAAATTCTGGGAGGAACTCGCGGAACATGTTCCCGGCGGCACCGGCCGAACCTACCACCGTCAAAAAATGGGCGGCGATCTGCTGGCCCGGCCGGGAAAGCAGGATCTGACCTGCCATATTTGCTGGGATTGGCTGGAAGACGGCCTGGTGCGGGCGGGATTTGGCGAACCCCGGGTTGACTCGCAGGAGCGGTTTTTCATGCACCATGCCGCCGAAGCCCTCGCGGCAATCACCCGGGCCGAGGCCAGCAGTTTCAGTCCGCGCAAGAGAATGCTGATCCAGCTTCTCCACCCCGCCAACATGGGTCAGAAGTTCCAAGCCCTCCATGCTTTACGCAGGTAGCACGAAGTTTGCAGGAAAACCAAATTTCCCTTGCTAAGAAGGCAACCGATCCTTTACTCCGACCCTTCAACTCAAGAAACACCATGGCACGAATTTGCGCAATCACCGGTAAACGCCCGACCAAGGGCAGCATCATCAACCGTAAAGGTCAGTCCAAGAAGAGCGGCGGCATCGGTACGCACGTCACCAGCCTGACCCCCCGCCTGTTCCGCCCCAATTTGCAGTGGATCAAGGTCAAGTTGCCTAATGGCGGCACCAAGCGCATGTGGGTTTCGGTCAAGGCCATCAAAGCTGGCCTCATCCAGAAAGCCTGAGTAATCCTCTTCTTCCCCACTTCATCAACCGCAGCACCCGCTGCGGTTTTTTTGTGCCCCAATCCTTCGCTTTTCCGACCGCCTGGAGCATTTCCAATAAAACTGTGGTTGGAAATAAATTAGAAATGGTAGGGCGGATTATCCCTAATCCGCCGTTCAGGATAATCGCCTTTCCCTATCCGTTTTCGTACGCTCCTCG